>CACYNZ010000045.1 GCA_902775835.1 uncultured Eubacteriales bacterium
ATCCGGCTTCTGGGAAGCGTCGGCATCCCGAACCCTGAAGTGCGCTATGGACAGTATCCCCACGAGTTTTCCGGCGGCATGCGCCAGCGCGCCGTGATAGCCATTGCCGTGGCCTGCAAGCCGCAGATCCTGATCTGCGACGAGCCCACGACCGCTCTGGACGTAACCATCCAGGCCCAGATTCTTGAACTGATCAAGAAGCTGCAGCATGAGAACCACATGACCATCATCTACATCACCCACGATCTGGGCGTGGTGGCCAATGTGGCAGACCGTGTGGCCGTTATGTATGCGGGCCAGATCATTGAGACCGGCCTTGCCAACGAAATCTTCTTTGACCCGCATCATCCCTATACCTGGGCACTGCTGAGCGCACTGCCGCAGCTGGGCGTCAAGGGCGAAAAGCTGCCCGCGATTGACGGTACGCCTCCGAACCTGTTCAATACCATTGTGGGTGACTCCTTTGCCCCCAGAAACCGTCATGCCCTGAACATCGATTTCCTGGAAGAGCCGCCCATGTATGACGTGAGCACAACCCACCAGGCAAAGACCTGGCTGATGGACCCCCGTGCTCCCGCCATTCCCCAGCCGGATGCCATCCAGAAGCTGAAGGACCCGAACTTCGGAAAGCCTTCGGATGTCAAGCTGTATCATCCGCACCTGGACCCCAACCGCGAGCCGCTCATTGAGGTCAAGAACCTCCAGGTCGCCTTCGGAAGCGGACGCAAGAAGTTCGTGGCGGTGGATGACGTCAATTTCACCATCTACAAAGGCGAGACTTTCTCCCTGGTGGGCGAGAGCGGATCGGGCAAGACGACCATCGGACGCGCCATCGTGCGCATCAATCCCACCACCCAGGGCGAAATCTACTACAAGGGCAAAAAAATCAGCGGCAAGATTTCCAAGCAGGAAGACCTTGAAGTCATCCGTGGCTGCCAGATGATTTTCCAGGACCCGATGGCCTCCCTGAACGAACGCGCGAAGGTCGACTACATCGTGTCCGAGGGCATCATCAACCATCACATGTACAAGGACAACGCGGACCGTGAGGAGAAGGTGCAGAAGGCACTGGAGGAAGTGGGCCTCCTGCCTGAGTTCTCCAGCCGCTTCCCGCATGAATTCTCCGGCGGCCAGAGACAGAGAATCGGCATTGCGCGCGCTCTGATCATGCAGCCTGATTTCATTGTGGCAGACGAACCCATCAGCGCACTGGACGTTTCCATCCGTGCCCAGGTTCTGAACCTGCTCAATGAACTGAAGAAGGAGCGCGGACTGACCTATCTCTTCATCGCCCACGACCTGAGCGTGGTACGGTTCATTTCCGACCGTATTGCCGTCATTTACAAGGGCCACATTGTGGAGATTGCGGAAAGCGAAGAGCTTTTCCGGCATCCGCTGCATCCGTATACAAAAGCCCTGCTGTCGGCTGTGCCGAACCCGAACCCCTACATCGAGCGGAACAAGAAGCTGCATATCTACGATCCGTCCTGCCACGATTACAGCGTGGACAAGCCGGACTGGTGTGAGATTCTGACAGACCACTTTGTGTACGGAAACGCAAGGGAGATCGACGGCTACAGGAAGGAACTGGGCCAGTAACCTTATATCTGCAGTTACCGTCCGGGAAGGAACGGCGTTTTGGGGAAGAGGCGCCGCTCTTTCCCGGATTTTCTGATGGCCTTTCCGGTCCGGCTGCGGGTTGTATCCGAGCGGATTCCAGGTATAATGCATATGCGCTGCCAGGCAATTGGCAGCAGGGGAGGCAGACATGATCAAACGGATCCGGGAAATATTCACGCGGGACATGATCCGTCCGCTGATTTACAAATCGTTCACCCGCTTTATTCTGATGCTGCTCGTAGTGCTCCTGTGGAATCATTTTCTTCAGCCGCTGACGCCGCATCTGACGCTGAGCACCGTGTTTCCCATTTCCGGTGTGGTGTTCCTTCTGTGCGCGTATCTGGTCTATCTGCGGATGGACGGACTGAGCATTCCGCGCATGAAGCCGCTGAAAAAGCCGAAAAAGGACCCGTTCCGGGCCTACGGCGATATGGTGGACTATCTGGACACGCCGCCGGTGGAGTTTGATGATCTCACCCGGGATGAGCAGGATGTCTGCTCTCTTCTGGCCAATGCGGTCTGTGCGGTGCTGTTTTTCATCGTCTCCTGCCTGCCGCTGTGAGCGGGCGTGGAAAACGGATCGAAAGGCGGAAAGGAAAGAGACTATGACAAGAAAAGTGATCGCGCTTTTTCTCCTGGGAATCCTGTTATTGCAGGCACTGCCGGCGCTTGCCTATGACAGCATTGGGTTCGGGCATTATGAGCAGGACGGGAATCCTGAGAACGGGCCGGAGGAAATCCGGTGGCTGGTGCTGGAAAAGCAGGACGGGAAAATGCTGCTCCTGTCCGAGAAGGCGCTGGACGCGGTGCAGTATCATGAGAAATGGCGGGAAGTGACCTGGGAAAACTGCACGGTGAGAACCTGGCTGCAGGAATCCTTTGTGGATATTGCCTTTTCCGATGAGGAGAAGGAAAGACTGCTCACGGTGACCAATGTGAATCCGCCGAAAAAGAACTATAAGACCCGGGGCGGAAATGACACGGAGGATACCGTGTTTCTTCTGAGCTATGAGGAAGTGTCCCGGTACTTTCCGGAGCAGGAAGCGCGCAGGGCGGAGTGCACGGAATACGGCCGCGCGCAGGGCATCCGCGCCAAAAAGACCGGGCTGTGCGCCTGGTGGCTGCGCACGCCCGGGCAGAGGCAGTATCATGCGTGTACCGTGACAACGGCGGGCAATGGGTATGACACGTTTGATGTGACCTGCAAGACCAACGGGATCCGTCCCGCAGTCTGGATTGCAGACAAATAATGGAATGAACTGGAAAAGGTCCGGCAGTGCCGGACCTTTTGCTGATTCTGGAAATATGTGCGTCATGCGATGCCCTGGGTGTAGGAGCTCTGGATGCGGTTCATGCGGGCATAGCTGCCGCCGGCCTCCACGAGTTCAGCGTGGGTGCCGCTTTCCGTGATGCGTCCGTTCTCGATCACCAGGATCTGATCCGCATTGCGGATGGTGGACAGCCGGTGGGCAATGGCAATGATGGTGCGGGAGCCTGCGATGCCGGCAATGGCTTTCTGGATCTGCTGCTCTGTCTCCACGTCCACGGACGCGGTGGCCTCGTCCAGAATAATGATGGGGGAGTGCCTCAGAATGGCCCGGGCAATGGCCACGCGCTGCTTCTGTCCGCCGGACAGCCTCAGCCCGCGCTCGCCCACCCGCGTATCATAGCCGTCGGGCATGGCGAGAATATCGTCATGGATATTGGCGGCCTTTGCGGCCTCCTGGATCTCTTCCATGGACGCGCGGGGAACGGCGTAGCCGATGTTTTCCGCAATGGTGCCGTTGAACAGGAAGGTGTCCTGCAGCACGGGCGAGATGTTTTTCCGCAGGCTCTCGATGGTTACATCGCTGAGGTCCTTTCCGTCAATGAGGATCCGGCCCGAATCCGGTTCATAGAACCGGGAGATGAGCTGGGTCAGCGTGGTTTTGCCTACGCCTGTGGGGCCTACAAGCGCCAGCATTTTTCCCGGGGCGCAGTGGAAGGAGACGTCCCGGAGTACCGGGCTCTCGGCCGAGTAGGAAAAGCTTACATGATCGAATACGATATCGCCTTTCACGCGTTCCAGGCTTTCCGCTCCGGGCCTGTCCTGGATTTCCAGCGGCGCGTCCAGGATATCCATGACGCGCTCCGCTCCGGCCAGGGACTGCTGCATGCTTTCCACCAGATTGGCAAGCCCGGTGACCGGGCCGTAGAAGAGGCTGAGATACAGAAGGAAAGCCACAATGTCCGCCACATGCAGACTTTCGCGGTAGGCCAGGTATCCGCCGAAGCCCACCACAAGAATGGTGCCCAGGGAGGAAATGAACTCCACGGAAGGATGGAACACGGCACTGATCTTCAGGGCCTTGAGCATGGCGTGGATATGGTCGAAATTTTTCCCGTTGACCTGCTCGGTCTCATAGTCTTCCCGGCCGAAGGACTGGATCTCGTGGATGCCGGAAAGATTGTCCTGAAGCTTGCCGTTGAGCTCGCCCATCTTTTTCTGGGAGATGCGGAAATAGGGCCGCACCTTCCGGGCAAAGATCACGCCGGAGACGAGGATCAGGGGAATCGGCGCGCAGGTGATGAGGGCCAGCTTCGCGTTGATGGTCAGAAGCACGATGAGCACGCCGAGAAATGTGACAATATTGGAAATGGTCTCCGGGATCATATGCGCGTAGAGCAGTTCGAAATCCCGGGTATCATTGACCACCCGGCTCATGAGATCGCCGGTCTGCTTGTCATGGAAAAAGCCCAGATGCATGCGTTCCAGCTTGTCATAGGTGCGCGTGCGCAGGTCTCCGACCAGGTACCAGGCGGCCTTGTGGGCCAGATAGTTGCTCAGATAGCGGAAGAGAATGCGGCTCAGATAGAGCAGGACAAGGAGCAGGGTCAGGGTGCGTATACGGCTCAGGCCGCTTTCGTCCACGCCCTGTTCCACAATGCCGGTCATGGCGGAGAGAAGCTTGGGTGCGGCCAGATTCACCGCGGTCAGGGCCAGGGTGGACAGGATGGCGATCAGGTACAGAAATCTGTATCGGATGGCTTCGCGGCTCAGCCGCAGCAAAAGCTTCATGGGAAAACCCTCCAGTGCTTGATGATATCGGGCGTGACAGGACTGCCAGCCCGGTATTCATATGACGGGACATGGACGGGCCGACAGGTACTTACGGGACGGCCAGAATGTAGGTCATGGTGTTCAGGAAATTCATGGATACGGTGCCGTCCTCCAGGGGCGTGAGCCGCAGCTGGCCGGCACCGAAGTAGTCCACGACCGCCTCATTGCCATCCCAGGTCCAGGCGAGTCCGGCCACTTCATTGCCCAGCATGTTGAAGCCAAAAGAGCCGTCGCTGTGCAGGATGACGGAGAGCTCTCCGCCCAGAATGGAGGCGTCCATTTCATAGCCGCCGGCCATATAACGGGTGCAGACCAGTTTGGTTTCCGTCGGGATGCTGCCTTCCGCGGATGCCTGAGGCGCGCCTTCGGCGGCGGGTACGGCGACAGGAGCAGGATCCGGCGCGGGTTCCGGCACGTTTTCCGCTCCGCCCATGGCGGCCTGCACCAGATCTTCATACATGGGCGTTTCCGGATCCCAGACGGCGTCCGGATCCCGGCTGAAGATCATATATCCGCTGATGCGGTTGTTGGACTGCAGGTATCCGTCCGGAAGCAGCACAGTGATGACCGGGCCTACGATGATGTACCCGGTGTCCGGATCCACACCCCAGGTGGACATATCACCGCCCAGATTCCCATCCACGGTACCGTCGGCGTTCAGGATCATGATGTCCTGCCAGTCAAAGGCAGAGCGCGGATCGCCCGTGAAGCCGCCGGTGCCGTAGTAAATGCTGTACCATGTGCCTATATAGTCCTGCGGATCCAGGCTGACCCCTTCGATCTCCGGAATCCCGGAGGAAGCAGCAGGGGCGGGGGCTGGCGGTACCGGGGTATTTT
The DNA here is from genome assembly GCA_902775835.1 of uncultured Eubacteriales bacterium. The sequence continues at coordinate 5,558 of CACYNZ010000045.1, forward strand.
CCGCAGGCACATCGGTGGGTGCCGGGGTTTCCGCAGGCACGTCGGTGGGAGCGGGGGAGGGCGCTTCGGTGACAGGCGGATGCGCATAAGGCGAATCCGGATAGAACCCGTTCGGCTCACTCAGACGCGAGACGGTAAAGTTGTCACCCAGCGTATCAAAGAAGGCCTGGGCTGCGGCTACTTCCGCCTCACCCGCGGCGGGCGGCAGGGTTACCTTGATAGCATGACTCTGCTTTTCAAAGGCGTTTTCCGCGATGGCAGGCAGTTCCAGGGTCTCCAGGTGTATCCGGGAAAGATAGTTTCCGCTGAACGCCTTCTCTCCGATTTCCTTCAGGCTCGGCGGCAGATTTACGGCATACAGGTTTGTCCCGCCGAAGGCTTCCTCGCCGATCTTTGTTACGCCGTCAGGAACGATCAGTTCCATGCTCAGACCGCTCTGATAAAAGGCGCGGCGGGAAATCTCCGTGACGCCGGCGGGAATGGTCAGCGCCAGGCCGCCGTATAAGTAGTAGGCTTCTTCTCCGATAACGCGAACAGTGGACGGAATCGGTGCCCACCACAGGCGGCTAAGCCCGTCAAAGGCCCTGTCCCCGATTTCCTCCAGACCTAGGGGCAGACGGATGGCGTAGCAGAAATCATTGTCACTGAAAGCGCGTTCGCCGATGCGTCTGACCGGAATACCGTCAATTTCCGAGGGAATATCGATCCAGGTATCTTCGCTTGTGGCACGCAGGATGGTTCCTGTCTCCGGATCAAATTCGAACTCAGCATGCAGTTCGCTCTGGGGCAGGGCATTGCGGCCGCTGGGCTGGAACTGTTCTGGGCTGACATGATCGAATGCGGTCCGGTAGGCTTCCAGCTGGTCGTCCGGCACATAAATCACGAGGTCCCTGGGATTGGTGACCAGTGTGTTGGCGCTGTTCTGCAGAACAGGACACGGGCCTTCAAACGTCAGTGTCTTCAGACTGCTTAACCAGCAGAGCGCGCCGTCTCCGATCAGACGGACGGATGCGGGAATGGTGAGCTCTGTCAGCGATTCACAGTGGAAAAAACAGGACAGTCCGATAACCTGCAGCGTTTGCGGCAGGCGTACAGAAGTCAGGTTCTTTGCATTGCTCATGACGTGGCTGCCAAGGACAAGTGTCCCTTCCGGAACGGTAAAGGAGGTGATGTCGTCGCGGCGGGTCAGTCCTTTCTGCTGAATGACACGCACGGCGTGGCCGTCAATCTCGGATGGAACTACGACATCCCCGCCGGATCCGGAGTATCCGTTCACGTAACCCCAGCTTGTGTCGTAATACCATTCCGATTCCTCGGCCAGTGAAAAACCTCCGAGGCAGAGCGCTGCACAGAGCAGGCAGACCAGGATTTTCTTCATATACGTCTCCTCCATTTCTTCAGGATCATGCGTGTGATGCAGTTTTCGGAATAACCATTTGTACTGTAGCGGGATGTGAGGTTCTGAATGACTCGTCCGGGTTCAGAGATAGATGAAAACGAATGATACAGTTTGATTATGCGGGGAAGAGACGGATGTGTCAACTGTCTTCGGATGAAACCGGTTTCAGGAAAAACCTTGCAGTTCGGGGACTTTGTCTGATGCGGACCGGAAAAAGAATGCTTGTTTTGTAAACAAAAAAATATTTCGCAGGTTATTGACGGATCAAATTATATTTGATACAATACAACCGTGCCAGACAAAAACACCGGACAGAAGGTCCGGAGAAGGAAGTGCAGCATGTCAGTATATGAATATGTTCTGAAAGATGGAAAAGGCAACGACGTTTCCCTGGCGGACTACAAGGGCAAGGTCATGCTGATTGTCAACACGGCAACCGGCTGCGGATTCACCCCCCAGTATGCGCCCATCGAAGAGATGTACGAGAAGTATCATGATCAGGGCTTCGAAGTGATTGACATTCCCTGCAATCAGTTTGCAGGCCAGACTCCTGGAACGGATGACGAAATCCACGAGTTCTGCACCCTCAAGTACAACACCAAGTTCCCGCAGATGCGCAAGAGCGATGTCAACGGCGCCAACGAGCTGCCCCTGTACACGTTCCTCAAGAGCCAGAAGGGTTTTGAGGGCTTCGGCAAGGGCATGAAGGCCAAGGCCATGGAACTGATGATGCTCAAGATGGACCGTCATTACAAGGAGAACCCCGATATCAAGTGGAACTTCACCAAGTTCCTGGTGGACCGCGAAGGCAATGTGGTGGCGCGCTTTGAGCCGACCCGTGATATGGCCGATGTGGAAAATCAGGTAAAGGCACTCCTGTAAAAATGTGTTGGAGGCGTGGATCATGGACCCGAGAGATGAGGCGCTGCGGCTGGATCATCAGCTCTGCTTTCCCCTGTACGCATGCGCCAGAAAGGTAACCCAGGCGTATACCCCGTTTCTGAAGCCGCTGGGTCTGACCTATACCCAGTACCTGGTGATGCTTGTGCTCTGGGAATCGGATGGTCTGCGCGTCACAGAATTGTGTGAACGCCTGTATCTTGACACGGGAACCCTGACACCGGTGCTGAAAAAAATGGAGCAGGCAGGTCTCCTGGACCGCCGCCGTTCCGTACAGGATGAACGCCAGGTTGAGGTGTTTCTGACCCAGGCAGGGCAGGATTTGAAGGAACAGGCGAGAAATATCCCTTTTCAGATGGCACGGTGCATGTCCATGCCGCAGGAAGATGCGGCGAATCTGTACCGGATTCTGCATGATATGCTCCGGCATGAACCGGAAGATTAAGGAGGAAACGATTATGGCAGTGACAGTACTTACAGCGGATAATTTCCAGAAGGAAGTTCTGGAAAGCAATAAGACCGTTCTGGTGGACTTCTGGGCATCCTGGTGCGGACCCTGCCGCATGCTGAGCCCGCTGGTGGATGAAATCGGCGAGACCGTGAGCACCGTAAAGGTCGGCAAGGTGAACGTGGATGAGGAAATGGAACTGGCCCAGCGCTACGGCATTTCCAGCATTCCCTGCCTGATGGTGTTCAAGAACGGCCAGGTGGTCAACCAGAGCGTCGGCGTGGTGCCGAAGGCCAAGATTCTGGAACTGATCGGCTGAGCAAACGCATGGACGGGACTGTGGCAACACGGTCCTGTTTTTTTGCGGTATGCGGCAGACGCGGTAACAGGATTTTTACGTTCCGCTGTAGGCAGAACCCATAAAATCGGGTAAAATAGAACTGTTCTGAAAAATGAAGCGGGGAGGTCGGAAGCATGGACGGGAAGACAGATCGTGAAGAAGAAAAGCTGGAAGAAGAGAAGCTGCAGGAAGCAGGCCCGGACAGCGCTGAGGACGGATTTGCATCGGAGGAAGAGCCGGAAACGGAAACTCCCCCCAGAAAGTCAATGGGCGAAAAAATACGGGGCCTTTTGACAAAAGGCATCGGCCGGTATACTGTGGCCGGCTGGCTGGCAATCATCTGCCTGGCAGGCGTTTTTGTGTATTCTGCTGTGAGCCTTGGAGGACGCGGGCTTCAGGACAAACGGAACCGGGAGATTCAGGAGCGGAATGCTTCCCTTGGCGAGCGTACCGAGACGGCCGCCGTGAGCCCGGACGCGGGCACGCAGGTGACGCCGGAGGCGGGGGACGGTACCGTCACGGCTGAACCGGCTGTCACGCCTCTGCCGGAGCACACTACGCAGCGCGCGGAAGCCGCGGGATCAGAGACCGTGATCCCCCCGGTTGTCGGCACGCCGCGGCCTACTGCCACGCTGGCGCCCATGGCTACCCCGCAGGTGGTGCGGGAGCGGTTCGCGCAGCTGGTGCAGATGAACCCGGACACCGCGGGATGGCTGAAGGTGGACTGCCTGTACCGCATCAATTTTGTGGTGGTGCAGGGGAAGAACAGCTATTACATGGATCATGACTTTGACGGCATGGGCAATGTGAACGGCACCGCCTTCCTCGACGAGCAGTGCTCCCTGGGCCGGCACCCGGAAAACTACATGATCTTCGGCCACAATATGAAGACGGGCGACATGTTCGGGGAACTGCACCAGATCTCCGACCGGGGCAAGCTCAAGGCCAATTTCCTGACGCATTTTGATACGCTGTACGAGGACGCGGACTATGTGCCGGTGGCGGCGGGACGTGCGTCCCTGGTGCCCGAATCGGACCGGTATTTCCCGTTCTTTGTCTCACGCTTTGAGAATGAGGCGGATTTCAATCATTATATTGAGCAGGCGCGGTCGATCTCCGATATCGATCTCCCGGTGGATGTGCGCTATGGGGATCAGCTGCTCACGCTGGTCACCTGCACGGGTGATGATACGGAACGCTATATCGCGCTTTTCCGGAAAGTGCGCAGCGGGGAAGACGTTTCCGGGTATGCGGACCGTCTGTAAGCGCGGAAAGGAGAGGAGAGCATGAGGCTTCGGCTGTGCATGACGCTCCTTCTCCTTATTTGCTTGCCGGCGCTGGCCTGGGGAGAGGAAGTGGATCTGGGACAGGTGTCCATGACGCCGTCGGAAGTGTATGCCTACAAGCAGACGCTCCCGGAAGGAACCCGGCTGCACTTTTCCATGATGTACCGCGGACGCCTTGTGACGGATGCGGATACGGAGATTGATCTGAATCTTTCCCAGCTGCGGGTGCCTGTGGAGGACGTGGAAGCGCTCACAGCCATCTGCCCGGAAGTGAGAAAGATCACCATGACGCGCCACAGAGAGCTGATGAACGCGCAGATGATCCCTCTGGTGGAGAAGTATCCGGAGATCGAGTTTGTGTGGCTGATTTCCCTGGGCGGCAAGTATACGATTGCCAGCGATGCCACGGCCTACAGCACGTTCAAGAAGCGGGATGAGGGCTGGCGGCTCAGATCTGAGGATCTGAAGGACCTGAAGTATGCGCGGAACCTGAGGGCGCTGGATCTGGGACACCATGACATTGAGGATCTGTCATTTCTGGAAGCGTTTCCGGACATGCGGATCCTGATCCTTGCGGACAACAGGATTTCCGATATTGAGCCGCTTCGGAACATGAAGCACCTGCAGTATGCGGAGCTGTTCATGAACCGCATCACGGATCTGTCCCCGCTGTCCGGCATGCAGGAGCTGCTGGACCTGAACCTGACGGCAAACAAGGGCATCCGGGATCTGTCGCCGCTGGACGGATGCACGGCCCTGGAGCGTTTCTGGTGTGCGCGCATTCCGGAACTGAGCCAGGAACAGCAGAAACGGTTTGTGGACATGCATCCCATGTGCCTGGCGGATTTCACCGCGGCGCATTCCACGGCGGACGGCTGGCGCCAGCACTGGCGCTATCCCCAGTATATTGCCATGTTCAAAAGCTACACATGGCAGGAGTTTGTGCCGCCGGATCCGTGAACACTCTGTAAAAAAAGCGCGGCAGGACATAGGTGTTCTTGTCATTGCCGGCCTGATTTGATACAATCCCCGGGATATGGAAATGAAAGGTGGGAAACATGTGTCCCAGTATTCGTCGGATCGGAGGGGCAGCGGCAGACGTATGGCGGCCCGGGCCCAGGCTCAGGCTCAGACCAGTACTGCTCCTGTGAAGAAAAAAAGCCGCAGCGGGCTCGTGTTTTCCTGTGTGCTTCTCGCAGGCCTCCTTCTGATTCTTGTGGCGGTAACGCCCAAGGAGCCGCATACCCGGGCGGTGTACTCCACCGGCACGGAAGACGGTGAGGTCGGCGGCGTTGCGATGCTCAATGAGAATTATCAGGGACTGCGCATTTCGGAGATTATGCCGAGCAATCATACCTCCGTGCCGGATGAAAACGGTGAATATCCGGACTGGCTGGAAGTATGGAATTCTTCGGATCATGTCATCAATCTGGAGGGTGTGGGCCTTTCGGACCGCGGCACCTCCATCCGGTTCCTGTTCCCGAGCATGGACCTGGAGCCCGACGGCCGGGTGATTGTGTTCTGCGACAACACGAACCAGACACAGTCCGGCAGACCGCTGCACGCCAAGTTCAAGCTGTCCAGCGTGGGCGAGACGGTCTATCTGTTTGATCCCAACGCCTTTGAGATCGACAAGGTCACCTACCGCATTGTGGCGTCCGATTCCAGCTGGGCACTGATGGAAGACGGAGACTACCAGGAAACGGTCTGGTTCAGCCCGGGCTTTGAAAACTCCGAGAACGGACATCAGACCTACCGTACGGCCACCATGGTGAACGACGGGGCACTGATCATCAATGAAGTCATGGCCAGCGCGCGCAGCGGGCTGAGCGATGAAGACGGCGAGTTCAGCGACTGGGTGGAACTGTACAACACCACGGACCAGCCGGTGAACCTGAACAATTATGCGCTTTCCGACAGCGAAGCCAAGCCGCTGCTCTGGCGCTTCCCGGACAATGCCATGGTGGCGCCGCACGGCTATTACCTGGTGTACTGCTCCGGCAAGGACCGCCGGGATGTGGGCACCGGCATACCGCATGCCAATTTCCGGATCAGCGCAGAGCATGACACCGTAGTGCTCTCCGACAGCCGCGGGCGCATGGTGGACCGCGTGACCATTGATAACCTGGATCCCGACTGCTCCTTTGCACGGGATGAAAGCGGCAGGTTCAGTGTGTCCATGAACGCCACTCCGGGCCGGGCCAACAGTGATGTGGCCGGCGCGGACGCGGAGATGCGCTCGAGAAACACCTCCGGGATCTTTATCTCGGAGGTGATGGCCAGCAACCAGGCCGTGGCGGTGTATGAAAACGGACCGTTTTCGGACTGGGTGGAGCTGTACAATGCCGGCAGTGAAACCGTGGACCTTTCCGGCTGGGGTCTGTCTGACCGGATTACGCGGCCGAGAAAATGGCAGTTTCCGTCCGGCACGACCATCGGACCGGGAGAATACAAGGTCATATTCTGCGATGGCAGCACCACGCAGTATGGGGCCAATGACTATCAGCATACCAGTTACCGCCTGAAGCGGACCGGGGGCGAAGTGGTCTGTCTCTCGGATCCGGACGGCCGAGTATGGGATAAGGTGGTCCTTCCCCTCATCCCCACCAATGTGTCCTATGGCCGTACACAGGGGATGTCCGGCCTGTTTTTTTATGACGCGCCGACTCCGGGTGCAGCCAATGCGGAAAGCCGGTTTTCCGGCTATGCCCCCGCGCCTGAGTTCAGCCAGGCCCCGGGGCTGTACTACAGCACGGTGTATACGTCCATAAGCATTCCGGAGAACTGCACGGTGTACTACACCACGGACGGCTCGATTCCGACCCAGACTTCCCAGATCTATCAGGGGGATTCCATCGAAATGAACTTCACCGGCGTGATCCGGGCCAGGGCATTCTCGGCCAATCCCCTGATTCATCCCAGTGATATCGCCACAGGCTCGTATTTCATCAATGCCTATCACAGCCTGCCCATCGTTTCCGTGGTCACGGACCCCTATGAGCTCTGGAATCCGGAGAACGGCATGCTGGTGACCGGCGACAATGTGGTCAAGGAACCGGGTAAGCTGCCGTTCAAGGGAACGATCTACCGGCAGTACGGCAAGATCCCGCGCCCGGTGCATGTGGAGTATTATCTGCTGGACGGAACTGTCATGCTCTCTCAGGACGCGGAGTTCTCACTGATGGGCGCCTACTCCCTGGACATGCCGCAGAAGTCCATGAAGTTCCGCGCCAAGTCCGTCTACGGCCAGAAAACCTTCCCGGCTGCGCTGTTTGAGGATCGGCCGTATACGGAATACAAGTCCTTTGTGCTGCGCAACAGCGGCAATGACTGCATGTGGACCCGGCTTCTGGACGGATTCCAGTCCCGCATGCTGGATGCCTATGGAACCCAGATCATTCATCAGGCCTGGAACCCGGTGGTGGTGTACCTCAACGGCGTGTACTGGGGCCATATGAACATGCGCGAGCGTGTGGACAAGTATTTTGTGGCACAGCATGAAGGCCTGGAGCTGCGCGAAGCGGACAGCATCACCATTCTCGAGGCCAACATGGCGCTCAAGGCCGGCAGCAACGCGGTGCGCCGCGAATACCGGGATATGATCGCCAAGATCAAGAAGTCCAGCCCGGCCACCAATCCGGAAGACCTTCAGTATATTCTGGACCGGGTGGACGTGGAGAATTACTTTGAATATCTTGCCCTGGAAATGTTCGTGGGCAATTCGGATATCGGTAACCTGCGCTGCTACCGGACCAGCGAACCCGGGGCCAAATGGAAATGGATCTGGTACGATGCGGACTACGGCCTGTTCAATTCCGGCTTTGACAGTCCCAAGAGCTATACCAAGACCAAGGGCATGGGCGATCAGAAGATCGACAACACGATTTTCCTCAAGCTCCTGACCGTTCCGGAATACAAGGATATGTTCCTGAGAAAGCTCGGCGAAATCTTCCAGACGTTTACTACGGAATACATGCTGGAGATCCTGGAACCGCTGGTGGATCAGATCACGCCGGAGATGACGCTGCACTGGGCGCGCTGGGGTGAAGAGAATGACCAGTACGTGATCAGCGAAGTGCCGGTTACCTCGGACGGTGCCTACCGGTACTGGGAAAAGCGCGTGAATCGTCTGCGCAACGTGGTGAAGAAGCGCCCGAATCTTCTCTGGGGATTTGTTCAGGACAGTTTCTCGCTTTCCAATGCGCAGATGGTGGAGTATTTTGGAGAACGTCCGGAAATGCCGGATGATGTCATCTGACCGGATTTCATGTATAATGGGAAGGCCTGACCTGTCAGGCAGAGACGGAGGAAAGTTCTATGCAGACCGGAATTACCATGCTGGATACCATCAACGCCAAAAACCTGCTTTCTTCAGATGTGAATCTGTCCCAGTATTTTTCCCAGCAGTTTGCGGCCCTGACGCCCCTGAAGGTGGTCATAGCGCTTCTGATGGGCCTGGTGGTGGGCTGCATTGTCGCATTTACATACAAGAAGTGCTACCGCGGCGTACTCTACAGCCCGAATTTCTCCCTGACGCTGGTCATGCTGACCCTGATCACCACGCCGGTGGTCATGTGTATCAAGTCGGACATTTCCCTGTCCATGGGCATGGTGGGTGCTCTGTCCATTGTGCGTTTCCGTACGGCTGTCAAGGAGCCCATGGATACCGCATACATGTTCTGGGCACTGACCATGGGCATTCTGCTGGGTGCGGAACTGTATATTGTTGCACTTTGCGTTGCCCTTGGCATTGCGCTGATTCTGTTCCTGCTCAATTTTGTCAAATTCCAGAACCCGAATACCTACCTGCTTGTTGTGCATTACGATGAAGCGGCGGAATACGATATTAATGAACAGCTCAGAAGAATGATCAAGTATCGTCGTCTGCGGTCCAAGACCGTGACCAGAACCGGTGCGGAAATGACCGTGGAAGTTCGTCTGGACAATAAGCAGGATTTGGTGGCTGGTATGCTGAATATAGAAGGCGTCTATGATGCCACCCTGGTTGCATGCCAGACTGAAGCCGGTGCATGATTCCGGTTCAATCCTGCCACAGGACCGGTTTCGGTCCTTA
>CACYNZ010000046.1 GCA_902775835.1 uncultured Eubacteriales bacterium
AGCCAGGATCAAACTCTTCTGTTCAATCCTGTATACTCTCCGGAACTTGCTGTCTTTCTTGCGTTTCGGTTTCTGTATCGTTTTCAAGGTTCATACTGTGCTATCGCGACAGCTTGACTATTTTACCACCGTAGATTTTTTTGTCAACACCTTTTTTCAGAAAATTTCAAACTTTTTTCTCGGATCGACTGCGCAATGCTGGTGAAAGCCTTATCCTGTAAGCGTTTGAGCCGTTTTTCCATTCGCAAAAAAAGTTCCATTTCATCTGGAAAAACGTCCTTCCCGACGGAAACCATTTGAACGGATCATATGGCTGACCCTCTGATGTCCCCGAAGACGAAGTCTTCCATGAGCCAGATATAATCCAGCGACTCCCTGGAAAGGGATCACAGAAATCCGGAACAGCAGCAGCCTCCCGGGCAATGTATCATAGTTATCTTCCTGTATGTATCCTCTGCCGGATCGTTTTCTGCTCTGCCGGGGCCGGCCTGTCATTTCTCTGCCGCAGGACAGATTACATGTCTTATGAAAATGGTTCTTTTGGCAGCTTCCTGTATAAATCAAACTGAACCCGGCAGGAGGCAGGTGAAAAAGAAAGTACCCCACCAGTAAAATAAACATCGCTGACCGGACAAATTGGCGACATCAAAAAACAGGAGGGGTACCGAGATGAATAACATACAGAACAAGAAGATTATGCAAGTGACGGATGAAACAGAAATTGTCGGAGTGGACGTTGGAAGTGATAGCTATTGGGCGCGGGCGCTCTCCTGAACAGAGGGTATGAAATCAGCAGGATATCAGTATCTCATGCGAATACTTCATAAGTGTACGCGTCTCCTGGGTCCGGAGTTTTCCTGTCCGATACCGGGGAATCCCAGAATATTTATATGTAGAGATTCATTTCCGTTGCCATATTATGATGGATACACCATGGCAGCATGCAAAGCTTCCGGACAGCTGATGCAGTCCAGTTGACTTATGGGCAGTAAGCCTGCCAGGCAGCCTGCCGCGGGAGATCTCCACACCTCCGGTCTTCCTAGAAAAACACGAACATCCCTGGTGATCGCATTCAGATCATTCTTCTTTTACACCTGTTTCTTCTATATATATAGAAGCTTCATCCGGAAATCCGCCCGCTGAATCTGAAACAAAATCCCTGCCAGTGAAGATGCCGGTGCTCTCATTCTTTTCCGGAATCCGATTTTTCACTTCCTTCCCGAGAAATTTATGAATTCTTTCCGGAAAAGTTGTTGCATTTCTTTGAATTTACGATATAATCTGCAATCGGCACATCCTTGCGCTGAAAAGCGCCATAAGTCCGTGAGGAGGTGAAAGGTATGAATAGGTATGAACTCACCTATATCATTGACCCCGCAATCGAGGATACTGCTCGGAAAGATATTATCGATCGAATCAGCAATCTGATTGTGGCCAATGGTGGTGAAATCGAAAAGGTTGACGAGACATGGGGAAAACGGCGTCTCGCTTATCCGATCGACTACAAGACTGAGGGCTGGTATGTTCTTGTTACCCTGAAGGCTCCCGCTGAACTTCCCCGTGAAGTGCAGCGTAACCTGCGTAACATGGATTCCATCATCCGTTATCTTGTGGTGAAACTGGAAGAAAAGCGCAGCAATGTGAAACCCAAGGCCGCACGTCCTGTGGTCGTGGAAGAAACCGAAGCCAAGGCAGAAGAAGTTGCTGCCGAAGCTGTGGACACTGACGCCGAATAATTTCCGAATCAAGCAGCATATCCTGTTTCAGAATTTCTTCTGAAATGCGAATTATGCAGAAGGAGGTAACTCATGTCTGAAGAACGCAGCGAAAAGAGACCGCGTCCTCGTGGAGGCCGCAGACCTCATCGTAAAGTTTGCAGTTTCTGTGTTGAGAAGATCGAATACATCGATTATAAGGATGTAAACCATCTGCGCAGATATACGAATGAAAGAGGCAAGATCCTTCCTCGTCGTATGACTGGAAACTGTGCAAAGCATCAGAGACAGCTGAGTGAGGCTATCAAGCGTGCCCGTGCCATCGCGCTGATGCCCTATACTGTCGAATAAGATGATTGAAACTGTCTTATCGGATTGATAAGGCAGTTTTTTGTTGCATTCATACGTTTGTACCCTTGCCGGTACTATAAACAGCATATGCAGAAACCCCAGGAAGTACTGCACTTCCTGGGGTTTCGTGATTCAACCCATATTCAATTTACTTCAGCATGGACTCTTCCCAGGAGTCAAAGGGCTTCAGGCCAAGCAGCTGAGCGACTGTCGGAGCGACATTGGCCAGTCCGAAGCAGCCTTCCTTCAGCTCATGCTTTTCATCCTTGTCATAGATGATGAACGGGACGGGATTCAGGCTGTGAGCAGTACGGACCTGGATGCCGCCCTTCTTGTTTTTCTCGAGCATCTGATCCGAATTGCCGTGATCGGCGGTGACCAGCATGACATAATTGTATTCGTCACATACCTTCTTGATTCTGGCCAGCTGCAGATCAACACTCTCCACAGCGATTTCCGTGGCAAGCAGATTGCCGGTATGTCCAACCATGTCGCCGTTGGGGAAGTTGCAGCGGATGAAGCCGTACTTTCCGGATTCGATGGCTGCAATCACCAGATCGCTGATCTCGGTTGCCTTCATCCAGGGGCATTCATCGAAAGATCTCACATCAGAGGGAACTTCGGCATAATCTTCCATTTCCTCGGAGAACTTCTCAGAACGGTTGCCGTTCCAGAAATAGGTCACATGACCATACTTCTGGGTTTCAGAGCATGCATATTCCTTGATGCCGCCCGCGATCAGGAGCTCCGTGAGCGTATCCTTGATCTGCGGAGGATTCACCAGATAGTTATGCGGGATCTTCAGGTCTCCGTCATATTCCAGCATGCCGGCATACAGCACGTCCGGTACTTCGCCGCGGTCAAAGTGGCTGAAGGAAGCGTCTCCGTCAAACGCCATGGAAATTTCCTGGGCACGGTCGCCGCGGAAATTGTACAGAATGACGCTGTCGCCATCCTTGATCTTTCCGACAGGCTCACCGTTTTCAGCGATGACAAACGCATCCAGATCCTGGTCAACCGCACCGGTCTCCTGGCGATAGGTTTCAATGGCTTCCTTGGCGCTGGCGAACTGGCGTCCCTCACCATGGACATGCACGTCCCAGCCAGCCTTCACCATGGCCCAGTTGGCCTGATAGCGGTCCATGGTGATCTTCATGCGTCCGCCGCCGGAAGCAATCTTTCCATCAAAGGAACCGTCATTGAGCTCGGCAAGAACATTCTCCAGCTGATCCACATACTCCAGCGCGGAAGTGGCGGGAACGTCACGGCCGTCCAGAAGGATATGGCATCTTACCGTATGCACGCCTTCCTTTTTCGCTTCGTTGAGCATGGCAATCAGATGACGGATGTTGGAATGCACATTGCCGTCTGAGAGCAGGCCGAGGAAATGCAGCGTGCTGTTATTCTTCTTCACCCGGTCGACAATATTCTTCCAGGTCTGGGACTCATAGATCTTTCCGCTGTCAATGGATTCATTGACCAGTTTTGCACCCTGGGAATAGATCTGACCGCAGCCAAGCGCGTTATGACCGACTTCGCTGTTGCCCATATCATCATCGGAAGGCAGGCCTACAGCCGTTCCATGAGCCTTGATCTTGATCCACGGATGATTTGCCTTGAGATCATCCAGGGTAGGTGTGGTAGCCTTGCGAACCATGTTGCCGAGTTCTTCGTCGGTTTCACCAACGCCGTCCATTACGATCAGTACAACAGGTTTTACCATATAACTCCAACTCCTTTCCAGTTTCCGGGGAAATGATACCGCGATCTTGTTTTCCTGTAAAGAATGCGGGACTTTCTCATTCCTGATAATCCTGAAGGCTTACGGACACCATCTTGGAAACGCCCTGTTCCTCCATGGCCACGCCGTACAGGACCTTGCACCGCTCCATGGTTCCCTTTCTGTGGGTAATGACGATGAACTGCGTGTTTTCGCTGTATTCCTTCAGATAGTCTGCGTAATACCCGATATTTGCGTCATCCAGAGCGGCCTCTATCTCGTCCAGGATACAGAAGGGCGTGGGCTTCAGCTTCAGCATGGCAAACAGGATGGCAATGGCTGTCAGCGCGCGTTCGCCACCGGAAAGCAGTGAGAGAAGCTGAAGCTTCTTTCCCGGAGGCTGTGCGTTGATTTCGATACCGCAGTTCAGAGGATCCGACGGATCCGTCAGGAGAAGTTCCGCCTTGCCGCCGCCGAACAGTCTGACAAAGGTCTCGCTGAAATACTTCTGAATCAGGACAAAGTTGACTTCAAAGGTCTTTTTCATCTGTTCCATCAGCTGGACGATGAGTTCCTTCAGATCGGTTTCCGCTTTTTTCAGGTCCTCCTGCTGGGCGGAAAGATCATCAAAGCGCGCCTTTGTCAGGGCATACTCTTCCACGGCACCGACATTGACCTGACCCAGCTGCTTGATGCTGGAAGACAGTTCCTTCGCGCGGCTGTCCGCCTTGCTTTCCTTGAAGTCCTCCACACGGAATTCCTTGGCGCCCCCGTAGGTGAGCTCATAGGTATTCCATATGCGGTCCTGCATGTTCTTCAGCTCATTTTCATACCGGGTATGCTGAAGCTCAAACTTGTGCTTTTTCTCCTGGTCTTCATTCTGGAAGCGGTGAAGCTTTTCGATGTCCTGGATCAGTTCCTTCATTTCAGACTGCTTGCCGCTGCGGACGGATTCCTGGTCCTGGATCTCCTTTTCCTGCTTCTGCCGTTTTTCCTCGATCTCGAGGCTCTGCTTCTTCATGGTTTCCAGCTGTCCGGACTCCGATGCATTGGTTGCTTCCAGTTCGCTGAGCGTCTGATCCCTGCGGGCATTCTCCGCAAGAATCTCTTCCTTTTCCTTCTCAAACCTCTGGATATCCCGCACCAGAATGTCAATCTGGTGTTCCATGTCATTGATGGCCAGCTTTTCCCGGGAAACCGTTTCCTGCCAGGACGCCAGTTTCTCGCGGATTTCCACCAGACGGCGCTGGATATCCGCCGTCTCCTCTTCCATGGATTCCTGATCAAAGTCGCCGCCGGAATTCTTTGTATTCACTTCTTCCAGCTGTTCCCGGATGTCACTGATCGCCTCGTTCAGCTGCTCAATGGCGCTTTCCGTTTCCTGACGTCTGGATTCATTGCTGTCCATATCAGACTGGCAGGCAGCCACTTTTTCCTTTTCCCTGGCCACCTTGATTTCCTGCTGATGCACAGAATCGGAAATCTCTGTCAGACTGTTTTTGAACGTGTTCTTTTCCTGCTGTCTTGTTTCCAGCTGTTCCCGAACTCTGTCATAGTCCGCCTGAAGGGTTTTCATGTCCGCGGCCAGCTTGTTGATTTCACGCTCTCTTCCCAGCAGGCTGGTCGCCTTGGACTGAACGGAACCGCCCGTCATGGAACCGCCGGAATGCATGACGTCTCCGTGCAGCGTCACCAGGCGGAACGAATGTCTGCCCTCACGCATGATGGCAATGCCGTGATCCAGATTGTCCGCGATCACGGTTCTTCCCAGAAGGTTTTCCACAATGGCCTTGTAATCTCCGTCGCATGTGATCAGATCGGAGGCCACGCCGAGACATCCCGGCATGGAAAGCACCCGCTGCTCATCACGGTTCAGGTATTTTCCCCTGACCGCGCTTCTGGGCAGGAATGTAGCGCGTCCGAGCTTGTTGTTTCTCAGATAATCGATCAGCTCTTTCGCTGTCTCTTCATTATCCGTCACTATGTTCTGGACCGCTCCGCCCAGCGCCATGTCAATGGCCGTCTCATACTTTTCCGGAACGCTGATCAGCTGTCCGAGAACGCCCCTGACACCCGGGACCGACATTTCCCGGGCATACTTCATGGCCCGCTTGACCGACTGCTGATATCCGTCCATTTCCTGCTTCATTTCAGAGAGCAGATGATAACGGGTTTTCGCCGCCTGAAGCTTTCCGGAAATCTCATCCACCTGGCGGTAGCTGGCGGACAGGTCCTCATTGCAGGAAACCAGCTGACGCTGCATGTCCTGCTGCTCTTTCTGGATCCGCTCCAGCTCTTCCTGTTCCTCATTGCGGCGTTCCACCGTCTCAGAGAAAATGCTGCTTAGGATTTCCTTCTCCTGGTTCTGCTGCTGGAGCTGCTCCTGCATGGAAACCAGACGCTCCGACATCTGGGAGATCATGGTATCAAGACGCGTCTGATCATTCTGAACAAGGGATTTCCTGTTCATGGCGTCCAGCATTTCTTCCTTTTTGGCATCGAGCAGCTCAGAGGTCCTGGCTTCATCGGCGGAATACGCTTCCACCTTTTCCTGCGCTTCATTCAGCTTTTTCTGCTCTTCCTGCATCTCCTGCTCGCACCGGGCCTGCTTTTCCCGGCTGGCAGCGATCTGCTTTTCCGCTTCCTGAAAGCGTGCTCCGGCTTCTTCCTTTTCCCGCCGGATACGCTGAATGTTTTCGTCTCTGGACGACTTCCTCAGGGCAATGCTTTCCATGCCCTGGCTTACCTCATGAACATGATCAACCGTTTCGCTGAGTTCTTTTCTCCGGATGTCGATCTCCTGATCCATTTTCTCAATGTCTGCCTGGATCTGGTTCAGCTGATCATTTTTCTGTTCAATGGCGAGGTCGTTCTGCTCAATGGCAAGGCTGACATTCTCAATCTCCGTGTTCGTGCTGTCAATGCGCTCCTGCAGCCTGTCGGACCGGATGATAAAAAGATTCAGATCAAGAACCTTCAGCTCTTCTGACCATTCAAGGTATTTTCTGGCGGACTTGGACTGTTCTTCCAGGGGCCCGAGCTGGCGTTCGAGTTCCTTGATGATGTCCTCGATTCTTTCCTCGTTGGCCAGGGTCTTTTCCAGTTTTCTGTCCGCTTCTTCTTTTCTCGCCTTATACTTTACGATGCCGGCCGCTTCTTCAAAGATCAGACGCCGGTCCTCGCTTTTTCTGGAAAGAATCTCATCGATTCTTCCCTGACCGATGATGGAATATCCTTCCTTGCCGATACCGGTATCCCGGAACAGATCAATGACATCCTTCAGTCTGCAGGATGACTGATTCAGAAAGTATTCACTCTCACCATTGCGGTAGACCCTGCGCGTCACCATGATTTCCGAGTATTCCAGATTCATGGAATGGTCTGAATTGTCGAACACCAGGGATACTTCGCAGTAATTGAGCGGCTTGCGCTTCTGTGTCCCGTTGAAAATCACGTCCGCCATGTTGGTTCCGCGCAGGGTCTTTGCGCTCTGCTCGCCCAGAACCCAGCGGATGGCGTCGCCGATATTGCTTTTCCCGGAACCGTTTGGCCCCACAATGCCTGTAATTCCTTCCTCAAACACAATCTCTGTTCTTGAGGCAAAGGATTTGAACCCGTAAAGTTCCAGTTTCTTCAGTCTCATACAATCCCCCGGAGCAGTAACTTCATTCCCGAAGGAAGAAGCCTTCTCTTCAGTGCAGTCCTCCTGATCCATGCGGATCAGGAAGACATAACAGGTGCTAGGATATCATGTTTCCCTGGATTTGTCTTGCTCCCGGGCCGAATCTGTTCTTTCTTTTCCGGTTCTTCCCATCATGATCAGGCTGATCACCAGAATCCCGGCGCAGGGCACCAGATTACAGAACATGCCCGCCGGAAGCCCGAACCGGTCCGCCACCGCCCCGATGACCATGGGCATGACAATCCCGCCGATCCCGCCAACAGGCAGCATGACCGCCATGCTCTCACTGGTAAGCGATGAGCCCACCGTGGCCACCGTCAGCGGATTCACGCCGGCCATGGCCATGGAGAAGAGAAACAACATCACGGTCACAGGCACCGGCGCGCGCAGACAGATGAGCAGCGTATACAGCGCCGTGCAGCCCAGGCCCATGCAGGCCAGCGCCCTGAACGGACGGCGGATGGGGATCACAAAGGCGATCAGCAGCCGGGCCAGAAGCGTGGCACCCCACATGACGGTCATGGTATACGCGGACAGTGTGCCCGTAAGGATACCCAGATTCTTGTAATACGTCACCAGCCATCCCGTGACGCCGTATTCCGCTCCGTTCTGGCAGAACATGAGCAGGGTCAGAAGCCAGAACACGGGATCCCTGAGAAAGGCCCGGCTTCCATTCCCGGCCTGCTGTTTCGTATCATCCGGCAGCGGCGCAAGCGCATAGACCGTCCACAGCGCGATGCCGCATGCGCTTATGCCGAGCATGGGCATGACATGGTGCACGCCGGTGAACGCGGACACGAGGAACGGGCACAGGAGCGCGCCTGTGGCATAGCACGCATGCATGAGCTGCATGGAAATCTTCCGGTCCCGGGTATGCGTGCCCACCAGCACGGAGTCCACGTTCAGCACCCCGCCCTTGGCAAGACCCATCAGGAGAAACGCCAGAAACAGAAGCGGCACAAACCCGGAAAACGCATTCAGTGCATACCCCAGCGCATAGCCTGCCGACAGGATCAGCGCCGTCCTTTTCAGACCGATTTTTCCCGGCAGTATGCCCGCCAGAAAGGCCGCGGCCATGTTTCCGATATTCATGCAGGACAGAAGCATGCCGGTGACGCCGAAGGAAAACCCGTGCCAGTCCTGCAGCAGGCTGACAATGATGCCGCTGGATATGGAGCAGATGCCGCTGAGGAAAAAGGTGGCGTAGCCCGTATGGCGCAGTCTGTTATCCCTTTCCATGCCTGTCCGCCTCCTCAGCCCCTGCCACTGGTGCGGAAGCACTCCACCAGCAGGAATCCCGCAAACGCGCTTTCCATCCACACCACCTGTCCGTCACCGGTCTCCAGCAATTGCAGGACCGGCACATGCGTCCCGCCCACAGACAGGTACTGATACACAATGACCAGCACCGCGGCCAGGGCCGGAAGCCACAGAAGCCCGGCAAAGGGCTCCCGCCGTCTTGATGCCCCGGACAGGGGGAGCACCAGACCCAGCACCACGCCGAACAGCGTGCCCTTGAACACGTTCCCCAGAAACCCGATGCCCTCGATCATGGGCAGAAAGATGCACAGAAGCGTCAGCAGCAGAAGCGGAACGAAGATCACACAGAGCTTTCTGAAGAACATGCTTCCCACTCCTCCAACATACGTTTTTCCTTTGCGCTGAGCTCCGCCTTTTCCAGCAGGTCCGGCCGCCTCAGCCGCGTACGCTTCAGGGACATTTCCCGGCGCCATGCGGCGATATTCAGATGATGCCCGGACAGAAGCACCTCGGGCACCTCCATGCCCTCAAACACCCGGGGCCGGGTGTACTGGGGATACTCCAGCAGGCCGTCGGAGAAGGATTCCTCCTCCGGGCTCTCCTCGGAACCCAGCACGCCGGGAATGAACCGGGACACGCAGTCCACCAGGACCATGGCCGCCAGTTCCCCGCCGGTGAGCACATAATCCCCGATGCTGATCTCCTCGTCCACGCACAGATCCAGGGCCCGCTGATCCACGCCCTCGTAATGCCCGCACAGAAGCACCAGATGCTCCTCCGCGGAAAGCTCCCGGGCCAGATCCGCCGACAGCGTGCGGCCGCCGGGACCCATATAGATCCTGCGCCCGTGGAAATCCTCGCCGGTGACACTGCGCATGGCGTCCACAATGGGCTGGGCCATCATGACCATGCCCGCCCCGCCGCCGAAGGGATAATCATCCGTGTTCTTGTGCTTGCTCTGGGAAAACGGCCGGATATCCACGCAGCGGATGTCCAGAATTCCCTTTTCCCTCGCCCTGCCCAGAATGCTGGAGGAAAACACGGACTCAAACATTTCCGGAAAGATCGTCAGAATATCAATCTTCATACACCGCAACCTCAGCAAGTCTTTCCGCGCAGACATGCAGCACGCGCTGCTCCACGTCCGTCACCGGGAACACGGCCAGAAGCGCCGGCGCCATCATGGTGCCCCGGGGTGTTTTGAACACATAGGTGTCCACGCTCCCATACTGCAGCACATCCGTCACCACGCCGATCTCCCGGCCTTCCTCGTCCACGGCCCGGCATCCGATCAGATCCCGGATATAGACTTCGCCTTCCTCCAGCGGCGCGGCGTCTTCCCGTGCCACATACAGCTGTGCGCCGCGGTACTTCTCCACGTCCTCCGGTCCGGTGCAGCCTTCCAGGGTCATATACGCAAACCCGTCATGCACCCGGGAGCATTTCACGCCGATGGGCCGGTACTGCCCGTCTTTCTCCAGATACATGGTGGACCAGCGGAAATAGTCATCCGGATTGGACGCATACGGCCGCACCTTGGCCTCCCCCCGGATCCCCTGGGGCTTCAGGACTTCACCCACCAGAAAATACGATTCCATGCAAAACCTCCGTCCAAAAAAATGCTCCGCCTTCCCGGAGGAAGCGGAGCTGCATGCCTACAGAGTGTTCACCGGCGTATGGATTTTCCGGCTGAACGTCTTTATTTCCCTGAGCGCAGCCCTCATGGCTGCGCAGCCTGCCCGGTCCTTCCGCCCGCCGGTCACCTGACTGCAGATGCCGCCGCGGAGCAGAAGCACCGCAGGATTGCCGGCTTCAATTGCTGCGCGGTTCCCTTTTCCAGGGTCTGTCCGTGAGCGCCGCAAGTCTGCACCGGCAAGTATATCACCGGAATATGGGAAAGGAAAGAGACCCTTTATTCAGTCTGCCGGGTTTCCCCGCAGATCTCCAGATCCCATTCACACCGGTTTTCCACATCAAATGCCTGAATATAGGTTTCCTCAAGCGGAATCCAGGTATTCCGGAACTTCCGTGCCGCATCCGGCCCGTTGCGCTGCATGATGCGCTCCATCTGCGTATCCGGCCGCACGTTCAGAAACGCCTTCACATCCATGAAATCCCGCAGCGCGGGATGGCAGCTGTAGGCCCCCTCCACAATGATCACCGGGGAAGGCACAAACCGCACCGGTTCTCCCAGCCGCATCTCACGGCAGTCAAAAGGCCGGTACTCTCTCAGCTCACCGCGGCGCAGGGGCAGCATGATTTCCTCCGCAAACCGTTCGTAGTCAATGTTTCCGCCGGGCTCCTGATACCGCTCCGGCGTGCGCTGTGCACTTCGCAGGAAAAAATCATCCATGTGGATCACGCTCCAGCCGTATGCCTGGCTCAGCTTCGCGGCAAGCGTGCTCTTGCCGGAGGCACACCGGCCTTCCAGTGCCACGATCACCTGTTCCTGGTGTCTGGCAAGATGCTGGATTTCCTCCACAAACGCCGCATAGCACCGGCGCTTTTCCATGACCCGGTACGCCGGCTGATAGCGGGCGCGGTAGGATTCGCTGTGGCTGACCACCGGGTAGCCCCGGGCACGGTAGTCCCGGAGCGCCTCCTCCAGCGCCGGGGCGTCAAAGGAAAACAGGCCGGAGCGCGCAGCCTCCTCCAGCATGGAGAATTTTTCCTCCAGACGATCCAGCGTTCCTGTGTGCGCCTCGGCTGAGCGCACAAAATCCAGGAAAAGCTGGTCCAGCGCATACCGGTCCGGGTTCACGCCGCGCAGATGCACGCGGATGATTCCGCTTCCGACATTTTCCTTCCACGGTTCATCCCGGAAAGGATTTTCCCGGGCCTCCGTCTCCAGATAGGCACGGGCTTCCTCCACGTTCCGGATCAGGTGTCCGCCGCCGAACTCGCTCTGGTATACAAGCTTGATGGCGTCAACAGGCTCCATCACATAACGACGTGCCTGGGTACTGAGCATCTTTCCGAAGTCTTCTCTCTCTGTCCTGTGCATTCCGCCACCCCCTGAAAAGGCAAAAGCAAGCAAGCCCGAAATGGGCTTGCTTGCTGAACAGTTCACAGAGTACCCGGCCGTATCTTACACCACGCCCTGGGCCATCATGGCTTCGGCAACCTTCAGGAATCCGGCAATATTGGCGCCTGCCACATAGTTTCCCGCCTCGGCATACTCACTGGCTGCTTCACTTACCTTGGCGAAGATATTCTCCATGATCCCCTTCAGCCGCTGGTCCACTTCTTCAAACGTCCAGGAAAGTCTCAGGCTGTTCTGGCTCATTTCCAGAGCCGATACGGCAACGCCGCCCGCATTGGCCGCCTTGGCCGGTCCGAAGAGCACGCCGGCTGCCTGGAAGGCTGCCGTAGCTTCCAGAGTGCTGGGCATGTTCGCGCCTTCCGCCACAACCTTGACGCCGTTGGCAATCAGGGCCTTGGCGCTTTCCTCATTGATCTCATTCTGGGTTGCGCAGGGCAGTGCGATGTCGCAGGGGATGGTCCAGATGCCGCTGCAGCCCACGGTGTAGGTGCTGCCGGGAACCTTGTCCGCATACTCGGAGATGCGGCCTCTGCGCACTTCCTTGATCTCCTTGACCACATCGAGCTTGATGCCGTCGGGATCATACACATAGCCGTTGGAATCGCTCATGGCCACCACCTTGCCGCCCATGGAGGTGATCTTCTGAGCCGCGTAGATGGCCACATTGCCGCTGCCGGAAATCAGAACCACCTTGTCCTTGGGATCCATACCGTTGGCAGCCATCATGGCCTTGGTGAAATAGCACAGACCGAAACCGGTGGCTTCCTTGCGGGCAAGGCTTCCGCCATAGGTCAGGCCCTTGCCGGTCAGGACGCCTTCATACAGTCCGGTGAGACGCTTGTACTGACCATAGAGATAGCCGATTTCGCGGGCACCCACGCCGATGTCACCGGCGGGCACGTCCACATCCTTGCCGATATAACGGTAGAGCTCGGTCATGAAGCTCTGGCAGAAACGCATGACTTCCGCATCGCTCTTGCCCTTGGGATCGAAATCGGAACCGCCCTTGCCGCCGCCGATGGGCAGGCCGGTGAGGGAATTCTTGAGAATCTGCTCCAGGCCCAGGAACTTGATGATGGACAGGTTCACGGACGGATGCAGACGGAGGCCGCCCTTGTACGGTCCGATGGCGCTGTTGAACTGAACGCGGTAGCCGCGGTTCACCTGCACATGGTTCTGGTCATCCAGCCACGGCACCCGGAAGATGATTACGCGCTCCGGTTCCACATACCGCTCCAGAAGACCGGCTTTTTCATACTCGGGATGCTTGTCCATTACAGGGGCAAGCGTGGTCAGGATTTCCGTAGCCGCCTGGACAAACTCCGGCTGGTCCGCATATCTGTTTTTCAGCTCATCGAGCACTTTCTGCACATACTGATTCATGGTAGGTCCTCCTCATTCCGCCTTCAGCGAAGCATTACAGGAAGCATTGTAAGAGCGAAACTGCAGTTTCACAACCTGTATCCTGCATTTTTCGTGTTTTTCCGGGGAGTTTATGGAACATTACGGTTATTTTCAAACCCATTCTTTCATATATCCCGGATATCAGACCCCGGTGGACCCGTATCCGCCCTGGCGTATGCTGCTTGCGTGATCATCCTCGGCAAGGCCGAAGGGCACAAAGATGGCCTGGCAGATCCGTTCCCCGGCCCGGATCTGTACCGGCCCGGGCTGCGTGTGCTCCAGCGTCAGCAGGATATGGCCCTCATTCTCGGCGCCGTAGTAATCCGAGTCCACAATGCCCAGGGTATTGGACAGTCTCAGCCCGTACTTCCTGCCCATGGAGGAGCGGGGACAGAGCATCAGAAAATACCCTTCCCGTACCTGTACGCGTATGCCCGTGGGCACCACCACCCTCTGTCCGGGACCGATCTCCACGTCCACCGGGCATACCATGTCATACCCGGCGCTTCCGGCCGTGGCACGGACCGGGAGCGGGATCTGCTCCAGGGGCATCCCCGTCTCAAAGTTTTTCCTGTCCAGGTCATACTGCTTCCGGGATACACGCTCAAATCTGCCTGCTGTCATGGTCTGCCTCCTGTGTGTATATGTCTGACAGCCGGCACAGTTCCTCCAGCGTCAGCTTCTCGCCCCGGACCTTTTCATCCAGTCCGGCCCTCTCCAGCCATTCCAGAGCCCGGGCCTTCTCGATGCGGAAGGTGGCCATTATGGCATTGGCCATGGTCTTGCGCCGCTGGGCAAACCCGGCCGCCGCAACCCGGTAGAAATCCTCTTCACTCTGCGGCTGCACCCGGGGCGCCTCCCGCATCTCAAGCACCACAAAGGCGGAGTCCACCTTCGGCACCGGCGTGAACCATGTCCTGGGCACATCCACCACCCTGAGCACATCGCAGGACTGGCGGATGCGCAGCGCAAGCATGCCCCAGCCCTCTTCGCCCGGGCCCGCGCACATCTTGTCCGCCACTTCCTTCTGCACCATGACCGCCATATGCCGGATCCTGAGACCGGAGGTCAGCAGGCGGGTGAGCAGCGGCGTAGTAATATAGTAGGGAATATTGGCCACCACCGAGATTTCCCGGTCCCGTCCCATCATCTCCTCAAGGTTCAGCTCCATGGCATCCCCCTGCACCAGCTCCAGGTTCCCGTAGGGCTCACAGCTCACCCGGATCAGGGGAAGCAGGCGCTCGTCCAGTTCAATGCTGGTCACCTTCCGCACGCGCCGGCACAGCTCCCGGGTCAGGTTTCCGCTGCCGGCCCCGATTTCCAGAACCTCATCCTCGCTGCCCACGCCCGCGGCCTCCACCAGGGACGCAAGCAGATCCTCATCATAGATGAAGTTCTGGCCCAGTCCTTTCTTGTACTGCATCTGGCTGTCACGGATCCGCTCCCTGCTCTTGCTCATGCCGCCTCTCCTTTCAAAAAAATCGGGAGGATGCATCCTCCCGATGGTTCCGCTTACTCCGCCAGGGTTCCCATGGGATCCCAGGGTTCCAGTTCCACAGGCGTGCGGGTGAGATACTGTGCATTGTCCAGGAGATACTTCTTTTCCACTGCCGCCTGGAACACATACTGGTCAAACCAGGTATC
>CACYNZ010000047.1 GCA_902775835.1 uncultured Eubacteriales bacterium
TCCCTCCATCGCAAAGAGCACTTCCGCCTTCCCGCGGTCAAAGATCCACTCGCGCAGCAGCGCTTCGTCCGCCACCACCTGGTCGGCCATCTTTTCATACAAAGCGAGCTGCCGGATGAAATCCAGGATCAGGCTGCAGTCCTCCGCCGCGGCAAAACGGAATGTCACCGCTCCATGCCTCCATTCTCCCCCGCACCGGGACAAATCTCAGCAGGTCATTTTCCGGCTTTCTCACCGTTGACAATGACCACGTTCATGGGTTCCACCGTAATCTTTTCCCACACATGCTCCTGGATATAGGGTTCACTTTCCAGATAGGCATCCAGCTGATCCCGGGACGCAAAATCCAGAATCATCACAGAGCCCTTCATTTTTCCTTCCTCATCCAGAAGCCCGCCCGCGCAGATCACCTTGCCCGGGATACGGGACATGTTCTCCAGATGACGGGGGCGCACCTCCATCCGCTTCTCCAGCATGTTCTTTCCGTCATAGGCTGTCACAACAAACTGCATACTGTTCCCTCTTTCCTTTTCTTTTTTTCACAGGCATGAACCGCAGAAAGGTTCACGCCTGACCGTCACAGAATCGCGCCTGCCCCGGCGTAAGCGTTTTCCCAGGTCCGCCCGGTGGGGACCAGCTCCTCCGTTTCGGAGAGCATATAGGAAACAAGCGGCGCTTCCCCGGAAATATCCGTACTGAGCCTGCTTTCCGGGAACCACAGTCCCGGCTGCTGCCCTGCCAGAATCCGGCTGACATAGTCATGAATGTCCCTGAGCGGCTCCTCCCAGATCACGCCAAAGAGTTCCGGATCCCCGCTCTTCGGATAGGAGTTGTGGTTGTCCGAGCCCGCGGTCATCAGCAGATGATACTCGTGGGCGAAATTCCAGGCATAGATGTCATTGATGGGCAGGTTGCCGGCGTTCATCACTTCCACGCCGTCGCAGAAGCGCGGGCCCAGCCGGATATAGTGCATGTACCGGGTCCGCATGCGGAAGGGATGCGCCTGGATGACGCAGCCGCCGCCGGCGTGCACCAGCTCCAGCTGCCGTGCGCGGGATGCTGTTTCGATCTCCGGGTGCGCCTTCAGCCAGTCCCCGTCCAGCCCGTAGATCAGGTATTCATCATCCCCGTAGCCCTGCTCCCAGCCGAACATGACCGGAAGTCCGCACTTCTCGCCTTCCGCCCGGGCATCCTCATAGCCCTCCAGAAACGCGTCGATGCGGTCCTCCCATTTTCCGGTGCGCGGCGCAGCCGTATTCCCGCCGAAAAAATGGTCCGTCACAATAATGCCCGCATATCCCATGTCCCGGTACCGGTGCACATGCTCCTTCCCGGTGCTCACGCCGCAGGCGCTGCTCAGGCAGGTGTGCATATGTGTCTCATACAGGTAACCCATTCCTGCTTCCTTCTTTCTGTGCATTCGAGTCATTCTACCACCTGCCGGGAAAGCGGTAAACCGGAAAATCTGTCCCCGGCCGCCCAAGGCGCATTATGCGCGGTTGACAGCCCGGAAGCAAAGTGGCACCATAGACGTATGAAAAAAACCATCAGGAGGTGCACCATGCATACCGTCACAAGCGGCGCCGACCATCTTCCGCTCCAGCTTCTGAAAGGGCGGCGTGTCGGTCTGATGACCAATCCCACCGGCATTGATCACGCTTTCCATTCCACCATCGATCTTCTCAGCGCTTCCTGTCAGCTCACGGCCCTGTTCGCCGTGGAGCACGGCATCCGCGGGGATGTGCAGGCAGGCGGCACCGTGGAGGACACCGTGGATTCCGTCACCGGCATCCCCGTGTTCAGCGCCTTCGGCAGCCACAGCCATTTCTCCCAGGACATGCTGGATGCCTTTGATGTGCTCGTCTTTGACATCCAGGATGTTGGCGCACGGTTCTATACCTATATCTACAGCATGGCCTACGCCATGGAATCCTGTGCCTCCGCCGGCAAATCCGTGGTCATCCTGGACCGGATCAATCCCCTCGGCGGCCTTGTCCGCTCCGGCACGGTTCTGGAAGACGGGTTTTCCTCCTTTGTGGGGGATTACGCCCTTCCCACCCGCTACGGGCTCACCGAGGGCGAACTCGCCCTGTATATCAAAGACCTGCTGCACCTGGACCTGGACCTGACCATTATCCCGCTGGAGGGCTGGGAGCGGTCCATGCTTCTGCCCGATACGGACCTGCCCTGGGTGCCCACCAGTCCCAACTGTACGGACTTCACCACGGCCATGTGCTATATCGGCACCTGCGTGTTCGAGGGCACCAACATTTCCGAGGGCCGGGGAACTACGCTTCCCTTCCAGGTCATCGGCGCGCCCTTCCTCGACGCCATCCGGCTGGCCAATACCATGAACGCCATGGAATTTCCCGGCATCCATTTCCGGCCCTGCAGCTTCACGCCGTCCTTCTCCAAGCATAAGGGGCAGCTCTGTCACGGAGTGCAGATGCATCTTCTGCGCCGGGACATTGACACGTTCCTGGCCGGGCTCTGCCTGCTGGACGCCGTCCGCGAGCAGGCCGGCGAACAGTTCGCCTTCATTTCTTCCGAGCACGGGCCCTTCTTCCTGGACCTGCTGCTGGGAAGCGACCGCTACCGCCGGGGCATGAACGCCCGGGAAATCGAAGCCTTCTACAGGCCCCAGGTGGATGCATTCTCGGAAAAGATCCAGCCTTATCTGCTCTACAGGTAAGGTTCAGGCATAGACATGCACGCCGCTGACGCACACGCGTCCGCGGCTTTTCTGTATCCGCAGCCGGATGCCTTCCGCCCGGGTCTGCAGCCGGTGAATCGACTTCCAGCCCACGGTTTCTCCCTGCAGCACTTCTTGCCAGGCTCCATTCCTGAATAGGTCCACCGCGTAGGCCTCCACGCGCTGGCCCTGGGCGATCTCCTCGGACAGGACAAGCGTGCGCATGTCCTGCTCCCCGTCAAAGCGAAGGGCCCACCAGGCGCCTTCCTTCTCTTCCGGCGCCCAGAACCCGTCTGCGCAAATTGCGCGCTCCGGTCCGCAGCCCGGCTGGAAGGAGGACGCGCTGACCTCGCCCTTCAGTTCATGGGCGGTCATGTCCCGGATGCGCTTTCCCAGATCCTCCAGCGCCTGCACATCCCCCGGCGCAAACAGGCCGTGCCGGTCCGGCGGAACATTCAGAAGCAGAATACTGTTGCCGCCCACGGCCTGCACATACAGGTCAAACAGTTCGGCTCCGCTCCGGATCTGTCCGTCCTCCGACGCATGATAGAACCAGCCCGGACGGATGCTGGTGTCCACCTCGCAGGGGTACCAGCACAGCTTATCCGCCTTTTCCAGCGCTTCCCGGGAGCCCAGGTCCTCCTCCGAGGAGGACACCTTTTTCCGGAAAGCGTCCGAATCCTCGTGCTGGCTTTTGGCCGCCACCTTTTCCGCGTCCCGCAGCGCGGCGTCCACCACGCTCCATTCCGCCCGGCGCGTCTGTCCGGCCTCATTGCCGCACCAGCGCACATCCTCGCCGCAGATGCAGATGCAGCACTGGCTCTGCAGCCGGCGCACGGCGGCATAGTAGCGCTCCCAGCCATACCGCTGCTTCCGGCCGTTCGGGCCCTCGCCGCAGGCGCCGTCCATCCAGACGCAGAAAATGTCCCCGTAGCCGGTGAGCAGTTCCTCCAGCTGCCGGACATAGATGTCATCGTAGGCCTCGCCTTCGCCGTAGACCGGACTGTGCCGGTCCCAGGGCGAGAGATAGATGCCGAAGTCCAGGCCGTATGCCCGGCAGGCCTCGGCGCACTCGGCCACCACGTCCCCGTGTCCGCCCCGGAACGGGCTGCGGCTGATATTGTGGTCCGTCGTCTTGGTCGGCCAGAGGCAGAATCCGTCATGATGCCGGGCGGTCAGGATCAGGCCGCGCATGCCGGCCGCCCTGGCGGCGCGTGCCCACTGCCCGGCGTCGAGCCGGTCCGGATTGAAGACCGCCGGATTCTCCGTGCCGTCCCCCCATTCCCTGTCCGTGAATGTATTGACGGTGAAATGCACAAACCCGATCAGTTCCCGCTGCTGATACCGGATCTGTCTCGGACTCGGACGGACCGCGGTCAGCTCTTCTTCAGTCCAGCGCATACTTTCCCTCCCCGGTTCAGAGTATGGTTTCCATTCCGTATTTCTGCACATGCATGCCCTGACGGTCATAGAACGCGTGGGCCGACGGATTGTCCGCCCACACATTGAGCGTCACATTGTAGCATCCCCGGCTTCTGGCGTAGTCCAGCACATACCGGTAGAGTTCCGTTCCGATATGCCGGCCGCGCGCATCTTCGTCCACGCACAGATCATCGATGTACAGCGTGCGTATATCCGTGAGTATATGGTCGTTCACGGCCTGCTTCATGATGCAGAACGCGTACCCCTGGACCCGGTCCCCGTCATCCGTCCACACGAACACGGGCGTGTCGTCACTGCGGAAAATGTCCCGCAGCTCTTCCCGGGTATACTTGGTCGCCGGGCCGTTGAACAGGTCCGGCCGCGCCAGGTGATGCACCATGTTCACCTGGACCAGCAGCTCCAGCACCCGGTCCATATCCTTTTCTTCCGCTCTACGGATCATACGCCTTCCTCCCCGCCTTTTTTTCCCTGCTATTATACGGAACCGCGCATGCCCGTCAACCGGGCATACGCGCGCCAAAAACCGGATTCTGCCCGTTTCCAAAAAAATCCTTCAAAGTCTATTGACTTTCTCAACAATTATGATATCTTTCCCTTGCCGCCGGTTTTCGCCAGATGCCCGGCGTCTGACATTCCCAATCAGGAGGTATATGATGATGAAGAAAATCACTGCGCTGCTGCTCGCTCTTGCCCTGCTGACCATGTCCTGCGCCGCCATGGCCGAAGAAGGCGACCTCTTGGCGAAGATCAAGGAAAGAGGAAAGCTGATCATCGGAACGGAAGGCAACTGGGCTCCCTGGACCTATCATGACGAAAACGACGTGCTCACCGGCCTGGACGTGGAAATCGGCAAGCTGATTGCCGCCGGTCTCGGCGTGGAAGCGGACTTCCAGGAAACCGACTGGGATTCCATTCTGGCCGGCGTGGATTCCGGACGCTTTGACATCGCCTGCAACGGTGTGGGCTATACCGAAGCCCGTGCCGAGAAGTACAGCTTCTCCGAGCCCTATGTCTATACCCACAAGGTGCTGGTGGTGAAGAAGGGCAATACCGAGATCAAGACCATGGAAGACCTGGCCGGCAAGACCACGGCCAACTCCCCTTCCTCCACCTATGCCCAGATCGCAGAGGAATACGGTGCCACCGTCACCTATGTGTCCACCCTGGTGGAAACCGTCACCATGCTTGAGCAGGGCCGTGTGGATGCCACGATCAATGCCCAGGTTTCCATTGAGGATTACCTGCGCGAACATCCCGACGCCGACATTGAAATCGTTCAGGTGCTGGACGGCGATCCCGTGGCCTATCCCGTGCACAAGGGTGAGGAAAACCTGGTCAACGCCATCAACGAGATTCTGCAGAAGGCCCGTGAAGACGGCACCCTGGCGGAAATCTCCAAGAAGTTCTTCGGCCTGGACCTGACCGTGGCCGACTGATTCTGACTACAGCTGCACAGACACAGAACATACAGCCACAGGGGCTTGCAGCCTCTGTGGCTTTGGTGACGAAATGAAGAATTCAGATCTGTTCGCACATGAGGAGGACTATGCCTCCCTGCCCTGGGACAAGGCGGATGAGCACCTTTCCCGGGCACTCCAGTTTGAGACCACAAGCTACCTGGATACCTCCCGGATCCGGTATGACCAGTTTGACGCGCTGCACAGCTTTCTGAAAGAGAGCTATCCCCACGTGCTCGCCGCCGGCACCTGGGAAGAGATCGGGCACAGTCTCCTGATCACCCTGCCCGGGCAGAACCCGGACCTCCGGCCCGCGCTGTTCATGGCGCATCAGGATGTGGTGCCCCTGGTGAAGGGCACGGAGCATGACTGGAAGCACGGACCGTTTTCCGGGGATATCGCGGACGGATACATCTGGGGCCGGGGTGCCATGGACATCAAGGAGATGCTCATCGGCATCCTGGAAAGTGCCGAGTATCTTCTCGCATCCGGTCGTCAGCTGAACCGTACCCTGATCCTGGCCTTCGGCGAGGATGAGGAAACCTGTTCCTCCGGCGCCCACGCCATTCTTGACGTGCTCCTTGCGCGGCACCTTGAACTGGAATACGTGCTGGATGAGGGCTCCGGCGATGTGTCGGATGCCGCGGACTGGGGCGCCCCCTCTTCCCTGATCTGCACCATCGGCGTATACGAGAAGGGCTATGCCGATCTTCAGCTCACCGCCCATTCCAAAGGCGGGCATTCATCCAATCCCTTCCACGGCACGTCCCTGGGCGCCATTTCCCAGGCCATTGCCGCCATGCTCGCCCATCCCCCGGCCCCGCATCTTCCGCCGTCGGTGCTGGAAGCGCTGCGCGTACTGGGCTCACGCATCACCGAGGAGCCCATGGCCGGATGGGTCAGGGATGTGGAACATCACGAGGCCGATATCCTGGGCTGGTTCCTTTCCCATGAAAGCCTGTATCACATGGTGCAGACCACTCTCGCCCCCACGCAGATTGACGGCGGCTCCTCCGCGGGCAATGTCATGCCCCAGGAAATGCACGCTGTGGTGAACATGCGCCTGACGCCCTATGATACGCCCGAATCCCTGCTGGAACATTTCCGGCAGTTCATTGACAGGGAAATTGATCTTTGCTATATTCAGAAAATCTCCGCCTCGCGGCCGTCCGATCTGTCCATGCCCGGATATACCTGGCTCAGACAGACGCTGGAGCATTATTTCGAGCGCCTCATCTTCATCCCGGTGCAGAACCGGGGCGCAACGGACGCCCGGGTCTACGAACCCGTCTGCCGCTGCGTGCTGCGCTTCGGCCCGTTCCTGGAGGAGGAAGATGTTTCCCGCGAAGGCATCCATGGCACCAATGAGCGCATTTCCATCCGTGCCTATCATCAGGGCATCCGGGTCATGACCCGGCTCATGGAGCACACCTGTTTCAACCCGTAAGGAGGCTGCAGTCCGCATGAACGAACGGTTATGGGGAATCCTGGTCGATTCCTTTCCCAAACTGCTGGGATATGGCATCCGTGTCACCATTCCCCTCACCATCCTCTCTTTTGCCCTGGCCCTGGCCATCGCCACCATTGTGGCCCTTGTCCAGTATGCCCATATCCGCGGCCTGCAGCAGATCTGCCGGTTCTATATCTGGCTGATCCGCGGCACTCCTCTGCTGGTGCAGCTCTATCTCGTGTTCTACGGACTGCCCAGTGCCGGCATCGTCCTGGACGCGTTTCCCGCCGCCGTGCTGGTATTTGGATTCAATGAAGGCGCCTACATGGCGGAGAGCATCCGCGGCGCCCTGGAATCCGTGTCCTACGGTCAGATGGAAGCCGGTTACTGCGTCGGTCTCAACTATGTGCAGATCATGGCCCATGTGGTCCTGCCCCAGGCCATGCGCACCGCGTTCCCGGCCCTGTCCAACTCCCTGATCTCCATGCTCAAGGGCACATCCCTGGCCGCCACCATCACCGTGATGGAAATGTTCCGCCAGGCCCAGGTCATCAACGGACGCGTATACGAGTCCCTGGGCCTCTACAGTGAGGTTGCCATTATCTATCTCGCCTTCTGCTCCATCCTGACCTGGCTGCAGCATATCGGCGAGCGGAAGCTTGCCACGTATGGGGGAGGTGCCCGCAAATGATGCTGGAAGTCCGCAATGTGCACAAGAAATATGAGGACCGCGAAGTTCTGCGCGGCATCAACCTTGACGTGGAGAAGGGCGATGTGGTCGCCATCCTGGGGCCCAGCGGCTCCGGAAAGACCACCTTCCTGCGCTGCCTGAACTTTCTGGAAAGGGCGGATCAGGGACACCTGAAATTTGAGGACCAGGAGCTGGATTTCCAGACCGCCACCCGGCAGCAGATCGCGGCGCTCCGGCGCAAGACCGCCTTTGTGTTCCAGAACTATAACCTGTTCCTGAACAAGACCGTGCTTCAGAACGTCACCCTGGGCCTCACCGTAGGCGCGCACATGGACAAGCGCAAGGCCAAAGATCTCGCCGTGCAGGCACTGGAGCGCGTGGGCATGGCCAACCGGCTGGACAGCTATCCTTCCCAGCTCTCCGGCGGCCAGCAGCAGCGCGTGGCCATTGCCCGGGGACTGGTCTCAAGTCCCGAGATCATCTATTTTGATGAGCCCACCAGTGCCCTGGACCCCGAGCTCATCGGCGAAGTCCTGGCCGTCATGCGCGACCTGGCCAATGACGGCATGACCATGCTGGTGGTCACCCATGAAATGGATTTCGCCCGTCATGTATCCAGCAAGGTCCTGTTCATGGAAGGCGGATACGTCATCGAGTCCGGCCCCTCCGCCGAATTCTTCCAGAACCCGAAGGAGGAACGGTCCCGGGAATTCATCCGCACCATTCTGGAGTCAAGAAAATAACCTGCATATAGAAGCTGTCTCTTCCTGAGGCAGCTTTTTCTGTGCCGGAAACAGGGATGCCGGGCATTGCATGCACAGGAAAAAGAGCCCGGCATGCCAGCCGGACTCTCAGGGAAGCAGAGGGATCATCCTGTAATTTTCTGGCCTTATTTTCCGAAGCGTGCCCGCATCAGCGGCTTGATGCCGCCCGCCTCCAGGATCTTCATGGCCTGGTCTCCCAGCCGTTCACAGGGCAGGACTTCGCCGGTCTCCTGGACGGTGACTGTGCCCGCCTCAAGATCGAGTTCCAGGGTCTGCCCGTCCTTCACATGCTGGCTGATGCCTTTGCAGATCACGGGAAGCAGGCCGAGGTTCACCGCATTGCGGAAAAATATGCGGGCAAAGGAATCCGCAAGAACCGCAGAAGCACCCATGTTCAGCAGGGCAATCGGCGCGTGTTCCCGGCTTGATCCGCAGCCGAAATTCCGTCCGGCCACCACGATGCCGCCCTGGGGGAAGTTGGGCGCAATGTCCTCGCTGACGCCGCACAGGCAGTGGCTGCCGATCTCCTTCGGATCGGTGATGGCCAGGAAGCGGCCCGGATAAATCTGATCGGTATCGATATTGTCGCCCACCACAATGATTCTGCCGGTAATTCTGGTTTTCATGTCTGCGTCCTCCTTCTCAGTCCAGATAGGGACGGGGATCCGTGATCTCGCCGTTCAGGATGCTCGCTGCCACCGCAGCGGGACTGGCCAGGTACATGAGAGCCTCGGTGGAACCCATGCGGCCGGGGAAATTGCGGTTGGTGCTGGTAATGCACACTTCGCCGGGCGCCAAAATTCCCTCATGCGCACCAAGGCAGGCGCCGCATCCGGGTGTGGTGATGGTGGCACCGGCGTCCATCAGGTCCTGGATATAGCCTTTGGCCATGCACTCCTGCATCACATCCCGGGAAGCGGGAACCACCACCAGCCGGGTAAAGAGCGGTATATGCCTTCCCTTCAGAATCCTGGCGGCTATGGCAATGTCCTCTGTCCTCCCTCCGGTGCAGGAACCGATATAGCCCTGGTCCAGTCTGACAGGCCCGCCGGATACAACTTCCGAAAGCGGATGCACATTTTCCACAGAGCTCGGGCAGGCAAGCTGAGGTTCCAGGGCGGATACGTCAAATACATGCGTTTCCGCATACGCATAGCCCGGATCCGTATACTGGATTTCATAGGGACGCACCGCACGGCTGCTGACATAATCGAGCACATCCTGATTCGGCTGCATATACGCTGTCTTTGCGCCCATCTCCACCGCCATATTGCAGATGGTCATGCGGCCAGCCACATTCAGGCTTTCCACATAGCTGCCGGTAAAGTCGATGGCCTTGTAGACCGCGCCGTCCGCCCGGATCTTTCCCAGCACAGCCAGAACCACATCCTTGGGGTATACCCCTTTGGGTGCCTCCCCTTCCAGACGCACCTCGATGATTTCCGGCACCCGGAACCACAGCTCGCCGGTCATCAGAATGGTCGCCATATCCGTCGCACCGCAGCCCGTGCCCATGGCGCCGAAGGCCCCGTGGGTGGTGGTATGACTGTCGGTAGCCACCACGATCATGCCCGGATAGATGACGCCCGCCTCCGGCATCACCTGATGGCACACGCCGCAGTTGGTGTCAAAATGATATTTCAGCCCGTTCTTCCGGGCGAACTCACGCATCTCTCTGTGATTGGACGCGCTCTTGATATCAGGGCAGGGAGCATAGTGGTCAAAGACGAACGCGCAGCGGGTATTGTCCCATACCGTTTCGCCGCCCATCTCGTAGAAGGAATACACCGTCTGCAGATACAGATCATTGATTTCGGCAAAGTCCACCTTTGCGGTGACGATCTCTCCGGTACGGACTTCCCTGCGCCCGCTGTTTCGGGCCAGAATCTTTTCAATGGCGTGCATGAAATTTCCTCCCCCTGCGCATCAATCGTATATTGAATATCGTATACGATATTCAATTCAAGAGGAGCTTACCATAGTTCCCGGCCGATTGCAATCCCTGAGAGGGAAAAATTCTGACCCGGGCAGCGCCTTCCGGTACAGCATCCTGACCGCGCCGCTGCTGACCGATGATTGCTTTTCGTTTTTTCCTACTTTATAATGCACATCGTATACGATATGCACGAGGAGGTCATGCCTGTGGAGACCCTGGAACTGATGCCGGCGCGGATCAAGATCACCGCCATTCTGAGAAAAGCGATTTATGCCGGCGAGTACCGCCCCGGCGATGAGCTGAGCCTGACAGAAATTGCCGCTCAGCTGGGCATCAGCCGGACGCCGGTAAGGGAAGCCTTTCAGGTTCTGGCAGCCGAAGGCCTCATCACGCTGCGGATGAACAAGGGAGCCATCGTCAATACCATTGACCGCAAGTTTGTGCAGGATATTTTTGAGATGCGAATCCTGCTGGAATCCGAGGCGGCTCGCAGGGCCGCCGAGCACGGAATGGACCCCGGAAAGCTTGAATCACTGCTTGAACGGCTCTGCAGCCTGCGGGATCACCTGGACAGTCTGAATGTCACCGAATATGTAAACCTGAATCAGGCTGTCCACCAGGCCATCTGGGAGGCGGCGGACAATCATCAGCTGACCAATTATCTCCTTGAACTGTGGAACGGACCCAGCGTCGGTCATGGAGAGAACGCGGCGGAGCATCATTACAGAAGCTCCACCTATGAGCACATTGATGTCCTTCAGGCCATTCAGGCCGGGGACCCGGAAAAGGCGGGGCAGACCATGTGCCGGCATATCACCCGCAGCATGGAAAACATGCTGGCACACTATCCGGAGCATTGATTCCGCATCCCACAACCCATTCGGAAAAACGCAAAAGCATGGAAACAGACTGGCCCGCAGGATCACAGAAGATCCTGCGGGCCATCATCGTATATGCAGACTTCAGGAAAGACACTTCCCGTTATTCCGTTTTTGCCACGTCCAGACGGATCTGCACGCAGTGCTTCAGCGCGACAGTGGCGTCCTTCCCCATCGTACAGTCCGCGAACGAAATGTTCCGCACCTCATACCCGGGCACATCAAACCCGCTCAGGTCGATCCCGGGCATGGCATGCAGATCCTTTTCCCAGTAATTGCGCGCCCAGCCCGTAAAATGCACGCGGTCGCACCGCATGTCCGAGAAAACGGGCGGCACCGGCGAGCCCTCGCCGTCATCGTTGTAGAGCACAGCGCAGCACAGGAATCTCGACAGCACGCAGTCCCGCACCTGGATATTCCTTACATACCCGCCGCGCTTTTTCGTGCCCTTGATCTGCACGCCGTAGAGCGAATGTTCCAGATCACAGTCCCAGATTTTCACATCCTCCACGCCGCCACTCATCTCGCTGCCGATGGCAACGCCCAGACCATACTCGCTGACGCAGTCAAACACCCGGATATGCCGGGTCGGGCGTGCAATGACATTGCCCTCCGGGTTCTTGCCGCTCTTGATGGCCACGGAATCATCCCCGGTATGGAATTCACAGGCAAACAGGGTGCAGTCCTCGCTGGAGTCCGGGTCCCATCCGTCCCCGTTCCAAACGTTCTCCGAGCAGAAGACGCAGTGATCGGTGACAATCCCGCGGGAATAGATCATGTGCACATTCCAGCTCGCGCCGTTCTGCAGCGTCAGACCGGAAATGCGCACGAGCTCACAGTTGCTCAGGTTGATCAGTCTCCCGCGTGCGCGGCCCGGAATGGTGTTGTCGTTCTCGCATTCCTTGACCTTGTCTCCCAGCGAGGCGATATACTCCCGGAGCCGTTCCCGCTCCACCTCAATGACATTCAGGGCCAGCTGCTGGCCGCCCCCGGAGATGGTTCCCTTTCCGTGAATCCAGACATTGCGGCAGTTGGGACCATCCGAATGGCTGAGCGTGCCGAGATTCAGAAGACTCTGATAGCATTCCTGCTCCACGCCCTCAAAACGGCTCCAGATCTTGGGCAGATAGTCTTCCGGGTTTTCCGTCCCCTGCAGCACCGCGCCCTCCTCCAGACAGACCCGCATGTCACTGTGCAGACGAAGCCCGCCGGTCAGGAATACGCCTGATGGAATGACAATTTCCTCATCCGGTCCGCAGGCATCGAATGCGGCCTGCAGACTTAAGGTGTTCAGCGTTTTTCCATCCCCGACAGCGCCGAAGTCCAGAACATTCAATATTCGCGGCCTTTTCCCTGTCGTAATGCACACCCTGCCGAGCTCCTCACCGCCCATGCTGACGCTAACGGCATATTCCGTTTCCGGACAAAGTTCCTCAAAGGTGCAGTGGGTGCGATGGACATGCTGCACGCCCTGTCCTTCGATGTTCACATCATATACCGCACCGGCAGGCGCATGTTCCGGCTGCTCCCACCAGAGCGTAAGTTCCGTATCCGACGCCCAGAAATACAGTTCCATCTGCCGCATCCTCCTCAAAACGCTGTTTCCAGGTCCACTTCGCCCCTCAGGCGCAGGCACAGTTCATCATCCGAAAGCTGAACGGTACGGTGCGTCTGCAGGACCACCCGCTTTTCCTCGGGCGATACCAGGTACTGCTTTTCCCAGTCGTACATGAGATCCCCGTCTCCGCGTATGCGAAGCCAGCTTCTCAGGCCTTCCAGCATCCGGCAGGTCAGCTCCACGCCCGCAAAGCAGTCATTGTCATACAGATGGGCAAACCGTCCTCCGACCCCGCGCATGGCCGCAAGGCCCCTCCGGTGTGCTTCCAGTGCCCTGTCCGCCCAGAGAAATGCCTGCAGGTCATGACCGTTCACCGCATGGAAAGCGCACTGGCCGAAGCTGTACAGGCCTTCACATCCGGTCTGATGCAGCACGCCCTGAAGAAGCAGGGTGTCGCGAAGACGCACAGCATCCGCTTCCGGCATCCCGTCCATGACTTCGCGGCAATCCTGTACATACCTTCCCCAGGAATCCATGCCGGTCTGTCCGACCCGCGCGATCTTCTCCACCTGCTTGAGATAGGACACACCGTCGGCTGCCCACAGAAGCGATGGCACCGGCAGCGCATTCTCTCCGCGCATCAGCGCACGGATCATGGTGCGCAGCGGGAAATGATAGTACTGATCGCCCGCCCGGTCATCCGCGTTCGGTCCGTAGGCCACAGCACAACTGGCATACCCGGTCAGCAATTTTGCCGCCGCTTCACTGCCATAGTACGCATGTGCAAACTCGGCAGCCGCCTTCCCCGCGTCGCACCGGCCGTCGGTCCACATCCGGCGCACCACTTCCAGCATGAACGCATGGGGCTTTACAGATCCCACATTGATATTCCACACTTTGCCCGCACGGCGCTTCAGCACTCTTTCCAGTTCATCCGCAATCATCTGGGGCGG
This sequence comes from uncultured Eubacteriales bacterium, assembly GCA_902775835.1. The sequence goes on from CACYNZ010000047.1 coordinate 13,823, forward strand.
GTTCTGGAGCATGGTGATATGGTTCGCCGCCTGCAGGTCATAGAAGCTCACATGGTAATAAATGCCGTGCTCACCTTTCTCATGCTCCGCGGGCATGGCATCCACTCTGGGATTGTCATTGTTCTGACGCCTGGAAACCATTTTCCCGTAGCCGTTGTCACCCCACAGACGGATCACGCCGTCAGGCACCTTCAGATGGCCGGCCCGGTACAGGCCCATCATCTCCCCGTAGAGGTTGGTGGAAAAGACCGCCTTCGGATCCTTCGCGCGGACCAGCTCCATCTGCCTGCGCATCACCGAGGAGATAAATGCGCCCTGTTTCTCGGCCGTGTCATATCCCGAGTCATCATGCCAGAATGCCTTGTCGCCCTGACCCCGGAATCCGATGGTCCAGACAACGCGCCTGCCTGCATACCGGTCAACTGCTTCCTGCCAGAGCGCCTCAAACTCCCGGGGATGCTGCGTATAGGACGGCTGAAGCTCCGGGTATGCCCGGGCAAACATCCTTGCCCCCAGCAGTTCCGTATGATGCTGCGTGATCCACAGTCCCCGCTCCAGCGCCATGTCGCACAGCCTGTGCCCGTCATACTCCCGGTCCGTGCCCGGTATGACCATGTTGCCGCCGCAGCGCAGCAGGGCCTCAAACAGCCGCTTCCAGACTTCCGCGCGCTGGCTTTCCTCCAGATGCCAGCCGGTGAAGAGCACTTCATCATTGACAAACCAGCAGCGGTAGCGCACGGCATACCTGGGGCTTTCCCAGCCACCCAGGGGAATCCGGACCGTGTCATGCATCTTTGGCCGCAGTCCCATCCACCAGCCCAGCGGCTGTACACCCAGATACCTTTCGCTGACCGAGAGCAGCGCATACACGGCGCCCAGATCATCCCCGCAGCGGAGAAGGACTTCCTGCTCCGTCACCTCCGCGGCATACGTTTCCGCTTCGAGCGCGGGATCCTGAAGCACGCGGATTACATTGTCCGGGCCCTGCC
>CACYNZ010000048.1 GCA_902775835.1 uncultured Eubacteriales bacterium
GTTTTATCTCCGCATCAACGGTTTGTTCTCTTAAATTGGCTATATTTTTGCACAAGAAAAAAGAAATGTCAATTACTTTTTTATAGGAAGGTGAGCCCGCCTAAATTACACATCTCATTAACTTTCCCTGATCAGCCCATTGGTTTTGGCCAATGAATCATTGATAACAATAACCTTATGATTCCAGATTTTTCTTTCTACCATCAGTTTTCTTTCAAGTGCTTCTTTAATTGGTGGAAGCCAATCTTGTTTGTGCCCGTTAATCACAAGGATAAAACTAAAAATATTTGTTTTCATTAAAGCGTCCAGCAAATCCGGGGCAATATTGTCTTTTCTTCTCTGCAGATATAGTGTAAGCCACAAATTGAAGGAATGGATAAATTTCTCCGAAATATCATCAGTATATTCATCAAAATTTTCCCTTTCTTTCTTCGGACTGCTGCTCTTTGCCTCGATGAAGAAAAGTTTATCTGCGTTCTTTTTGTAGACAAACTCTACTGACTTAATTCCCTGCCCCAGACTTTTATATGCGCTAGCCTTTTCAATCCAATAAATCTGATCTTCCTGAAATGGACCGTGCCATCTCCGGTGCCATCCGCAGCGGAGATGCCGCCTATGTCATCACCCGCCAGAAAAAGCTGGAAGAGGACGGCGCTTATCAGCTGATCGATTCCTGCGCGTTTCCCTATGAAGGCCGGGACTGGACCTATTACCTGTACCGGAGAAGCGATCTTCTGCCTGCGCAGCAGATGGACGGCGCATCACCTTCCGTCCCCTGATCCCGCAGCATTCACATCACAAAGAAAGGATGACCTCTTTATGGCATACTGTCAGCACTGCGGTGCAGCCATCACCTCCGACGCAAGATTCTGCGCCTACTGCGGATCCGTGCTTCAGGCTCTGACGGAACCTGAAGCCGTGTCCGCACCTGCCGCTTCACAGACCACAGCAGTCCTTGGCGACTGCAGCGTAATTCTGCTTTCTCTCGGCCGCTGCAGCCGCGCCGAAGCGGCACGTCTTATCATGTCCGCCTGCGGCTACAGCCAGGATGAGGCGCTTCTGCTGGCGGATTCCTCTCCGGTCACCCTGGTTCAGGATCTGCCCCGGGCACAGGCCGTCTGCCTGGCCCAGGCCCTGACAGAAAAGAATATGGAAGTCGCCCTGCGCGACGGCAGCGATTATCAGGAACTGGTGGAAACCGATGATGACAGCCTCTTTGACAAGCTCGGCAATTTCATTGCCAGTGCCGCGGCGGCGCTCGGCCGCATCAGCGCACGCCACCGCATACCGCGTCCCATGATCCGCAGAATGGATCTGTCTCACCTTCCGGCTCAGCGGCCGCCGGTGCTCCGGGTCCAGCATCGCCATGCCGCGCCTGCTCCGCTCCCGGCAAGGCCGGCCCGGGCCGTGCGTCCATTGCGGACCGCCCCGCGACAAACTCCCCGGCCGCAGCCAGGCCCTGCGCCGGACCGTCCTGAACGTCAGCAGACGGGACACCATCAGCGCCATGACGAACCCGGCAGACACAGCAGCCCGAGATAACACAGCATGTCACTAAACCAGGCGAAGTACTGCATATACTCGCAGTGCTTCGCCTGGTTTTTTGCCTCTGCCCCGTTTTTTCTACCGTTTTCCCGAACGCATGGGTACGGCACCCATTCCATGTCACGCATATTCCTTGCCGGTTTTCCTTCCTGCGGGTATACTGTTCCGGAAGAAATCAGCGTGAACCGCTTCCCCTTCCGATACTTTCTGCCTGAAGGAGATGCTTTCCATGAACAATGAACTCACTGAACAGCTGAACCACGTGATCCATGCCCTGGAGGCAGACTTTTACCACCCGCTGGCAGACCTGTCTCTCCAGGGATTCGCGGCGGAAAATAATCTCACCCCCGGCGAAGCGGAGCTGCGGCCCAGGGAGCCATGGCCGGAGGGAACGGTATGGGGCAATCCCGGAACATACGCCTGGATGTTTGCCAGCTTTACGCTTTCTCCGGAAGCCAGGGGCAGACGGATTGTCATGGATCTGAATCCCGGCGGGGAAGCGACGCTTTTCGTAAACGGTCGGGCTTTCGGCGCGCGCCGGGCAGACCATATGCCATATGCGCACCAGTACATCTGCGACCAGACGCTTGTCCTTTGTGCCGCCGGCGGGGAATCCTTCTCCCTGGCCATGGAAGTATATGCGGGCACACCGCTGCCCGCGCATCCGTCCCGTCCCGTTTTCCCGGAGGAAGGCATCCATTTTGACCACGCAGACCCCGCCGTGGTCGGGCACTGCTCCTATGGCTTCTGGAACGAAGAGGCGTACCAGCTCTGGCTGGACCTGACCACGCTCCGGGATATCCATGATTACCTGGACCGGAATGATCCCTTCCGGGAAGCGCTGGAAGAAGGCTTCGGACAGCTCCTGGACATGCTGGACCTGGAGCAGCCCCTTGCCCGGCGCCAGTCTGCCTGCCTTGCCGCCAGGGAACTTGTCGCACCGCTCATGCAGGCCCATAACGGAACCTATGCCGCTTCCATCGGCGTTGTGGCCAACTCGCATCTGGACTACGCATGGCTCTGGCCCATCGGGGAAACCCGCCGCAAAACCGCCCGGACCTTTGCCGCCCAGCTGCGGCTTTTACGGGAATACCCGGAGGCCATCTTCCTCCAGAGCCAGTGCGCCGAATATGAACTGTGCCGGCAGCATTACCCGGACCTGTTTGAGGAAATCAAAGCCGCCATTGCCCAGGGACGCTGGATTGCCGACGGCGGCATGTGGGTAGAGCCGGATACCAATCTGTCCGGCGGCGAAGCCCTCATCCGCCAGTTCCTGTACGGACGGCGTTATTTCCGTGAGGTGCTGGGTGTGGACAGCCGGGTGGCCTGGCTGCCGGACACCTTCGGGTACACAGCTGCCCTGCCGCAGATCATCCGGGGCTTCGGCATGACCGGGCTTACCACCCAGAAGATCTTCTGGTCCTACAACGATTCCGAGCCGTTCCCGCACCACGCTTTCCTGTGGCGCGGACTGGACGGGAGCACCATCCCCAGCTACCTGCATATGGCCTACGAAACCCAGGTGGATGCGGCCACGGTGCACAGACGCTGGGTCAGCCGCCTGGACGCGGACGGAAGCCGGGATTTCTATATGCCCTTCGGGTACGGGGACGGAGGCGGCGGCCCCACCCGGGATGAAATGGAGCAGATCCGGCGCCAGAAGGATCTGCAGGGCGCGCCCAGGCTCTACTGGATGTCCCCGGAGGACTATCTGAAGAAGCGGAGCAGAGGCCATCTGCCCGTCTACCGCGGTGAACTGTACTTTCCCTGTCACCGCGGAACCTACACCACCCAGGCCGCCGTCAAGAAGGGAAATCGCCGGGCCGAGCACGCCCTGCGCGCCTGGGAGATGCTGGCGGCCGCAGCCGCCTTCACAGGGCGCATGCCCTATCCCGCCGCAGAGCTGGAAAAGCAGTGGAAATGTCTTTTGACCAACCAGTTCCACGACATTCTTCCCGGTTCCGCCATTGCCAAGGTTTATGCGCAGGCGCGGACAGAGCTTGCCCAGGTCCGGGAAAACGCTGACGGATATGCCCGGGACGCACTCCGGAGTTTCTGTGAAAAGGATGACGGACTCACCGTATTCAATCCGTCCTCCCACCGTATCACGCGTCTTCTGTGCGCACCCGCCCGGTTTGCCCGCGGAGCCGCCGCCGGAAATGCCCGGTTCCCTGCGGTTCCGCGGCAGGAAGGTGCCCTGGTTCTGGTTTCGCTTGAGCCGCTCTCCGCGCTTACCCTGCAGCCGGCGGATGTCCCGGCCGGGCATCCTGTCACGCTTTCCAGAACAGACGCCGGGTTCGTCTTTGAAAATGCGCATGTCCGCGCACTGGTCAGTGAAAAGGGCGAACTTCTGTCCCTTGTCACGCTTTCCGACCAGCTGGAGCGTGTGCGCTCCGCTTCCAATGTATTCCATCTCTACCGTGACCTGCCCCGGCGCTTTGACGCCTGGGACGTGGACAGTCAGACGGAGCGCAGGGAAGTGCCGCTTCACAGCGAGTGCAGCGCGGAAATTCTCGTCTCCGGCGGGCTTTATGCGGAACTGAACGTCACCACGCGCCTGTCATCTTCCGTCATCTCCCAGCGCATACGCCTGACCGCCGGGGAAAGCCAGCTCATGTTCATCACGGAAGTGGACTGGCATGAGCGCCACCGGCTGCTGAAGGTCTCCTTTGACACCGGCATCGACGCGGATCAGGCGGAGCATCAGATTCAGTTCGGTCACATTGCCCGCCCGGCCCACCGCTCCCGGCAGTATGACGCGGACCGGTTCGAGGTCTGTGCCCATGCCTGGACCTGCCTGAGAGACGCTTCCCGCGGCGCTGCGCTCATCAATGACTGCAAGTATGGCGTGTCCGTAAACGACGGCGTCATCAGCCTGAGCCTGCTGCGCGCGCCAACGTATCCGGATCCCGCGGCGGACCAGGGCCGTCACGCCTTCACCTACGCCTATCATCCCTGGAACGGGCCGCTGATGGACAGCGGTGTCCCGGAAACCGCGGAAGCCCTGAACGACCCGCTGATTATCGCCGGCGGCACCTGCCGCGGCCTGCATGTCTTCCGGTGCTCTCATCCCGCTGTCTGTGTGGAAAGCATCAAGCTGGCCGAGGACGGTTCCGGCGACATGATCATCCGACTGTTCGAGAGCATGGGCGGCTCCGGGAATGCCGAATGCCGTACCGGTTTTCCTGTTTCCCGCGTGCACCTCTGCTCCCTGGAGGAAAATCCTGAAAAGGAGCTTCCTGTCTGCGAAGGCACGTTCAGCATCTCCTTCCGTCCCTTTGAAATCATTTCGCTTCGCCTGTCACGTCCCGCCTGAACACCGCAAAACCGGAGGAAAACAGATGAAACATCCTGAACACATACCCGCTTCCGTCACCATACAATGCATACAGGATCCCGATCAGAAGCAGCGCATCGCCCGTGATGTCCTGGAAGCGCTTCCGGACTGGTTCGGCGTTCCGGAATCCCGGGAAGCCTATATCCGGGGCAGCCGGGATCAGACCATGTTCGCAGCGAACTGCAGCGGGGCATTTTCCGGCTTTCTGTGCCTGAAGCCGACAGGCAACGCCACCGTGGAGCTCGCCGTCATGGGCATAAAAAAGCCGTTCCACCGTCAGGGCATCGGCACGCTCCTTTTCCGGGCCGCCCGGGACCATGCCGAATCAGCCGGGTTTGCCTTCATGCAGGTCAAGACAGTGGCGGCGGGCCATTATGAGGACTATGACCGGACAAACCGCTTCTATCAGAGTCTCGGGTTCCAGGAGCTCGAGGTCCTGCCTGAGCTGTGGGATGCAGCCAATCCCTGCCAGATCTATATCCTTTCCCTGAAAGACCGCGCATCCCTGACAGACCTGATCCTGCGCCGGCACAGCTACCGGGGCAGATTCCTGCCTGACAGGATTCCGCGCCAGGACCTGAACCTTATCCTGGAAGCCGGGCTTGCTGCGCCTTCCGGGTGCAACAAACAGACCACAAGCCTGATCGCCGTGGACGATCCCGGCATGCTCGAAAAAATCCATGCCGTCATTGACCCGCCCGTGGGTGAAACCGCGCCTGCCATGATCTGCGTCCTTTCGCAGAAAATCTACGCCTACCGCGACCGCTGCTTTGCCGTGCAGGACTATTCGGCGGCCATTGAAAACATGCTGCTCGCCATCACCGCGCTTGGGTATCAGAGCTGCTGGTACGAAGGCCATATCACCGACACTGACCGGATCTGTGACAGGATTGCGGATATCCTGGGTGTTCCCCCGGAGTATGACCTGGTATGCATGCTTCCTGTCGGGGTGGCCGAGTCCAAACCAGCCGCGCCACGGAAAAAGCCGTTTGAGGAACGCGCCTTTTTCAACGGTTTTCGGACAGAAAACGCCTGAAGCCTGCACGGACAGCTCCGGACGCGGGCAAAATTTCCGGTTTTCTCGCACAAAATGTACGAAATATGATATTCTTACATGAACGGTTTCTTCCAAAATCTGATATCCGAGGGAAAGAAAAATGAAAAAAGCTTTTCCGGTTTCCTCGCACTCCTCATGGTTTTCTGTCTGGCCATGCCCCGCGCCGCTCTGTCAGAGGCTGAATCCGCCGCTCCCGCGGTGCACGAATTCACGCGGGAAGAGAAAACCATGTACGTCTTCAACGATTGGACAACCATCGACCTTCCCCTGTTCTTCCTGAGCGATGCGCCTGACCTGCCCTACATCGAAATCACCGCACTGCTGAACCTCATCTCACAGTGCGCCGCCGAAATGGGCCACCCGCAGTTCCTTCTCAGGTGTGAGCCGGATGAAGCAGATGAAATGCAGGTCCTGATTTCCCGGGAGAACGGATATACCGCCGTACTCGACATGGGCAGGGGGACTCTCGTCTACAAGGATTATGACGCGTTCGTGCAGACCTCCGCTCAGTATTCCCTGATCGATATTGTCTCCTTCAATACAGAGGACGACACCCAGGAAAGCATTTTCCAGCGCATCGACCAGGGAACCTTCGACCGCTACGGCAAAGAGCTGGAAGTGGACCTGGCCGCCTATGGCATTAACCTGTACCATGACCATGAAAACAAAGCATACTTTGTCCCGTTCAAGCTGATGTTCGATCTCCTGGCCCCGGCCGCTCTGTCAAAGTACACAGTCTTCTATCATGACGGCACGCCTTTCCTCGCATCCAAGGGAAGCTTCCTGAACGGTGACGGCACCCTCACGCCGATGGGCGAGCTTTTCGAAAACGGGAACCAGGAGGACAGGAGTGAAGCCCTGGCTGACTACAGCTATCGCGAACTCTGCCTGGAGCTGGATCTTTTCTACGGCCTGAAGGGCATTCATGGCATCCAGAGCTTTGACGTCATGTTCACCAATGAGGATTTCAAGGGACAGCTTCTCAGCCAGGATGCCCTGGACGCCGATACCGCCCTGGCTTCCTTTATCGAAAACAATCTGGACGACCTGCACTCCGACTTTGTCCGTCTCTCCCCCTGCAGCGATGGATCGGTACAGGTCACCCCGGGACGCTCCTACCAGCACATGACCAAGATCAGCAGATATTTCCTCGAAGCCCGCGAACAGCTGCTGGGCAGTGACATTCCCTTCTATCAGGAAGTCGGCAGCACGGCCTACATCACCTTTGACGAGTTTGATCTTGATTATCTGGATTATTACGGGTCTCTGGACAACGCGCCTGCAAACGACCTGGTCGCCAATGTAATCCGTGCGCATCAGCAGATCATGCGCGCTGACAGCCCCGTGGAAAACGTGGTGATTGACCTGAGCTGCAACGACGGCGGTGCCGTGGACGCGGCCACGTTCCTGATGGGCTGGATCACCGGGGACGTGCCGATCACCGTCCAGAACACCATGACCGGCGCTTCCTCCACCGCCACCTACCGGGCGGACGTGGACCTGAACCATGTCTTTGACGAGAACGACACCCTGGCCGGAAAGAAGGTATACTGCCTCATCTCCCCGCTCAGCTTTTCCTGCGGCAATCTTGTACCCCTCATCCTGCAGGAAGACCCGAGAATCACCCTGATCGGCCAGACCTCCGGCGGCGGGAGCTGCCTGATCAAGCCCATGGCGACAGCCTACGGCTCCATGTTCCAGATTTCCTCGCCCTACCGTCTGTCCCTGGTCAAGAACGGTTCCCTCTACGATGTGGACAGGGGTGTGGACCCGGACATCCAGATCACCAGGATAGAGCATTTCTATGACCGTGAAGCCCTCAACGCGTTTCTGGCCGGCCTGTACTGAGCCCGGCAATGACACAGCCCGGCAGGATCTGAACATTCCTGCCGGGCTGTTTCTGTTTGGTCTTTTGTTTTCTTCTTCCGGGCTCACGCAAGGCGGAAGCGGAACTCATTCCAGGAACACGGTGCCAATATGGCACGGAGCACTCCGTTTTCGCAGACGCTTTCCGGGTTCTCCCGGGGCACAATGGCATCCGGATGTTCCCAGGTATCCGCATCCTCCGGCTTTTCGGCATGCATCTCCGTATGCCCCGCAAACCGGATGCCCGCAAAGCCGCGCACATCCATGCTCAGCTCCTGCCTCTCTTCCAGGCTCGCATTGATCACATAGACATGCAGCATGCCCGCTTCCTCATTCAGGGCAGCGGCAGCCTGAACCATTGCCGCGCCTTCAAAGCCCGCATACTGGTTCATGTCATCGATCACATAGCCGGGCACATCATATACGTCGCACTCCGTTTCGCAGTGCAGCGACATGCCTTTCGCCGTCCGGATCAGACTCGTAAACGGATAATGGGCCGCGCCTTTCCACGCATGCTCGCGGTCCGTGCGGCACAGATCGCCGAGTCCGCCGGTGGCGCATCCGATCTTGATGCGGTCCGCATGCCGGAGCAGCACAAGCAGGGTGCTCATGGTGCCCAGCACCCGGAGCATCTCCGGTGAGGACGGCGGCAGACGGCGCGTGGACCAGTCATCCGGATCATGGCGCACATAGGTCTGGTCCGGATCAAAACTGCAGAAGATCCCGGCACGCTGGCGTCCGCCCAGCCCCGGATGGAAGTCTCCGCGCGGACGGAAACTGCTTCCGTACTCGTCAAAGGAGAGCATCATGGTCTTTTTCACCCGCAGCTTTGTGCGCAGATAGTCACACAGCGCAATCTCGGTCCGGATATATTCCTCAAACGCCAGATATCCGGCCAGCAGTGCCTCCGGCATATCCGGCGGCGCGGAATGATAATGATGCAGCGAGATATAGTCCACCGTCTCATAGCACGGCTCCAGGGCCAGACGGTCCCATTCCGGATAATGGTTCAGAAACGGCGAGGATGAAACGCAGGCCACCGTCTCGATCGTGGGATCAATCCACTTCATGGCCTTGGATGCCTCATGCGCCAGTATGCCGTAGGCCTCGGGCTTCTTTTCCCAGGACCCGACCTGCCAGGGCCCGTCCATTTCATTGCCCAGACACCAGGTCCGGACGCCATAGGGCGCCGCATGCCCGTTCTTCCTCCGCAGGTCCGACCACCATGTGCCGCCGGCGAAATTGGTGTATTCCACGCAGTCCATGGCATCCTGCAGCGTGCCCGTGCCCAGGTTCACCGTATAGATCGGCTCAGCTCCCGCCTTTTCCGCCCACTGCAGATATTCATCGTGTCCCACATCATTGGGAATATACTGATGCCATGCCGGATCCAGATGTGCTTTCCTGTCCTGCATGGGCCCGATGGAATCCTTCCACTGCCATCCGGACACAAAATTCCCGCCGGGCAGCCGGACACAGGGAAGCCCCGCGTCCCTGAGCGCCACATAGAAATCCTGCCGGAACCCCTGCGCATCCGCGCATGGATGCTTCGGGTTATACATGCTTCCGTTGACCATGGACCCGATGGGCTCCAGGAACGCCCCGAACAGCCGGGGCGAAATCTCGCCGATCCGGTATGACGGATGAACCGTCATGCGTGCCTTCTTCATATGCCTGTCCTCCTCTGTATCCTGTTTTATTCTGTTTTGCCGCTGCATGCGGTCCGCATCAGTTCCAGCACCTGCTCACGGTTCCTGAGCGCGCTCCCCGCCCCGGGCATGGTAGTGCACAGCGCGCCGCAGGCGTTGGCAAAGCGCAGCGCTTCCGCCATATCCGCGCCGCGCAGGAGTTCCGAGACAAGGCCCGCCGCGAAATTGTCGCCCGCGCCTGTGGCGTCCACCGCCTGTACAGGCAGTGCCGGCAGAAACACAGCGCCCTGCGCGTTCTTCAGCATGCATCCCCTGCCGCCCAGCTTGATCACAACATTCCTGACCCCGAAGTCCAGGAACACGTCGGCCATCTCTTCCGGCCGCTCCCTGCCTGAAAAGAAGCGCGCCTCATCCTCGTTCGGCGTAATCATGTCCATCAGCCGCAGGGAATCCCGCACGTCCTTCAGCGTCAGCACCCGGAAACTGGGCAGCTTGGTATCCGCAAAGATCCTCACGCCTTTCTCCGCCGCTGCCTCGGTCACGGCACGGATCACTTCCGGATCGTCAAACGGCGGGCGGAACAGGGAGCCGAGCATCAGCACCTTCGCCCCGTCGAGCACGGACAGGTCCTGCTCCGGATGAAAGTTCACGCGGTGCGCCAGGTTGGTGATGGACCTGCGCGTTCCGTCCGCCCGGACCAGCAGCGTGCTCACCGGTGTCTCCCCGGTCCGCCGCACATACCGCACATCCACGCCGCTGCGCTCAAGCACCTGCATCACCAGATCGCCTGCCAGATCCCTGCCCAGGGCACAGCATATGGCTGTCTTCAGACCCAGCTTCGCCGCGGCGACCGCCTCATTCACCGCCTCGCCGCCGGCGCTCAGGGTTCCGGACTCCGCCAGATACCCCGATGCGGATACGGGCGTGGGCTGGAGACCCCGGATAATGGAATCCACCAGTGCCGTGCCCATACAGATCAGATCATATCCCACTGCTTTTTCCTGCCTTCCCTCAGCCGATTGCCGATATCCATTACCCTTACATTTCTCTGCCAAAGCCGCAAATCCTTCGGCACATGCAGGCAGGAATCCTGTATGCCGGACAGAAACACAGATATGTCTGTGCCGCCTTCTTCCGAAGACGGCATCCCTTCCAAGAAAAAAGATCGGCGGTGAATTCCATGCTGAACGCATTCTATCCCGGCCAGGAATGGCTGGACACGGACGGAAAGCCCATTCAGGCCCACGGCGGCAGTATTCTCTGCGCTGACGGCGTCTATTACTGGTATGGGGAAAACAAGGAGAAAACCCTGGGCGGACAGGGCATATGGCACTGGGGCGTACGCTGCTACCGGTCCACGGACCTGTACAACTGGGAGGACTGCGGACTCATCATCCCTCCGGATGAAGAGGATAAATCCTCTCCCCTGCATCCCTCCAGCATGATGGACCGGCCGCATATCCTGTACAATCCCCGCACGAAGAAGTATGTCTGCTGGCTGAAGATCATGGAGAAAAACGGCGAGCAGACCGAGACCGTGCTCACGTCCGCGCATATACTCGGGCCCTACACCATGGTGCGCCGGGGACTGCACCCGCTGAACATGAGCGCCGGGGATTTCGATCTCGCCGCGGCACCGGACGGCAAGGGCTATTACTTCTTTGAGCGCGTGCATTCGGAGACCATCATTGCGGACCTTACGGAAGACTACACCGATGTCACGGGCTATTATTCCACGCATTTCCCGCACACGCAGCCGCCCTTTGTCCGGGAGGCCACGGCGCATTTCAGCCGCCGCGGCAGACACTACCTTGTCACCTCCGGCACCACCGGCTATCTGCCCAATCCCTCGGAGCTCGCCGTGGCCGACACCTGGCACGGTCCCTACCGTGTGCTGGGCGATCCGCACCCGGGAGATCCAAGCCGCACATCCTTTCATTCCCAGATCACCTCAGTCTTCCGGGTCCCGGGAAAGCGTGACCTGTACATTGCCCTGGCGGACCGGTGGGCACCGGAATACATGCACCTGCGCTATGAGGACTACGGCGAGTGGTTCCGCATCCGGTTCTCGGAAAACCCGACTCCGGAGGAAACCGAACGCATGCACCGGCTGCAGAAACTGCTGCCGCCGGACAGCGGCCTGAACACCTCGCTGGCCCGGTATGTCTGGCTGCCCTTCCGGTTTGAGGGCGAAATGGGCATTCTTGACTGGCACGACGAATGGTCGCTGGACGCGTTTGAATAATGTCCCGTGCTTCCAGGAAACTTCCCGGCTGTGCAAGGATTTTCCCCGCAGACGGCGAATCCTGATAAATGGTCTTCACACCCCCATACCTCCATATATACGCCTGAAAACCGGCCCGTCACATCCGCCCGGTCAGTATTCCCATGGCGGAACACGGCATGCGGCGATCTGCCGCTGTGAATATCGGCCCGGCAAACCCCGGTATCCTCGACACCCTATTTCTGAACCGGAAAGGAATGAACCAGCATATGCGGAACATGAATCTTGACCAGGGCTGGCTGTTCGGCCTGGGCAATCTGGATCTCTTCAAGCAGATGAGCGGTCAGTCGGATGACCGCATGGTAAACCTTCCCCACGATTACATGGTGGAAAGCGACGTCTTTGCCGAAGCCCCCTCCGGCGCTGCCAGCGGCTATTACAATGCCGGTGTGGCGCACTATGTGAAGGAAGTCCCCATCCCCGCCGAATGGGCGCAGGACAGGATTTGCCTGCGCTTTGACGGCGCCATGATGAACGCCACCGTAGAGGTGAACGGGGATAAGGCGGCCCTGCAGCACTACGGCTATGCCCCCTTTGAAGTGGACATCACCCGCTTTGTCTATCCCGGGGAAACCAGCCGCATTGTCGTCACCACCAATCCCAGCATGCAGCCCAATTCCCGCTGGTATTCCGGCGCGGGCCTTTTCCGCAGCGTGGAGCTTGTGCACACGCCCAGGCTGCACCTGGCCTTCGGCGGGCTCTCCGGGCATACCCGCACCATCGAGTATGACGCGCACGGTACTGCCCGGACCGCATATGTCCAGGTCCAGGCGGAAATCCGGAACGAAGACGCCGAGAACCATATGGCCGAGGTCTTCTTTGATCTCATCCGCGAGGACAGCGGCGAGACCGTCATGACCCGGAAGACCCTGACCCAGGTTCCGCCCCTTGCCACGGGCAAGGCCGCCATGACCCTGACCGTGGATGACCCGCTCCTGTGGGACACGGAGCATCCCGCGCTCTACCGTCTCAGGGCCCGGGTACTGGACAGGGGCACCTACAGGACACACATGGTTCCCGGAAGCCGGACCACCGAGGACGCGGAAAGCGTGCTCTTCGGCATCCGCACCATTGAGGCGGATGTGAAGCACGGCCTGCGCATCAATGGCCGGACGGTAAAGCTCCGCGGCGGATGCCTGCACCATGACAACGGTCCCATCGGCACGGTGAGCCTGTATGACGCGGAAGCGCGCAAGGTGTCAAAGCTCAAGGAAGCGGGCTTCAACGCCATCCGCACCACCCACAACCCGCCTTCCGCCGCGCTCATCGAAGCCTGCGACCGTCTGGGCATGTATGTCTTTGATGAAGCCTTTGACGCCTGGGGCATGGGCAAGCAGCCCGGCGACTACAACCAGTACTTCGCCACCGACTGGGAAAAGGACCTGGCCGCCTTTATCCGCCGCGACCGCTGCCATCCCAGCGTCATCATCTGGTCCACGGGCAATGAGATCACCGAGCGCGCGGGCCTCGGCGAAGGCTATGTATGGGCCGTGAAGCTGGCAGACGCCATCCGTGCCCTGGACCCCAGCCGGCCGGTGAGCAACGCCATCTGTTCCTTCTGGAGCGGTCTGGACAATCAGCTGCAGGCTGAGCAGCTGCGCAAATGGAAGGAAAGCGCAGAGGGCGGACTGCAGAACGCCGATATCGGCGGCAAGAAGGACCTTTTATGGGAAACCTACACCGAGGCCTTTGCCAATGGTCTGGACATCGTGGGCTACAACTATCTGGAAGGCAAGTATGAGCAGGACCATGAGATGTTCCCCGAGCGCGTGATCCTGGGCAGCGAAAACTATCCCAAGGAAATCGGCATGCACTGGCCCATGATTGAAAAAACGCCATGGGTCATCGGCGACTTCACCTGGACCGCCTGGGACTATATCGGCGAGGCGGGCATCGGCAAGGCCATGTTCCACGAGCCCGGTGATCCGCGGATCGGCAATCCCTGGGGCTCCCCCTCGGCTTTCCCCTGGCGCACCGCCAATGATGCGGACTTTGACATCACCGGCGCTATCCGTCCCCAGGGCGTATACCGCCGCATTGTCTGGGGCAGCAGGGAAACCGCGCTCTTCTCCTATGATCCCGCCGTCAGCGATAAGGTGGAGACTCTGTCCAGCTGGGGCTTCCCCGGCGTATACGCCTGCTGGAACTGGCCCGGTCAGGAAGGCCGGAAGGTGGATCTGGCCGTGTTCAGCCAGGCCGAGGAAGTGGAGCTGATCATCAACGGCACCAGCCAGGGCCGGGTCCGGGCTGGGGAAAGCCTGATCCATGACATGCCGCTGACCTTCCTGTTCCATGCCGTGTATGAACAGGGCACCGTGGAAGCCGTGAGCTATGCCGGCGGCCAGGAAGTTTCGCGCACCATGCTTGTCACCACAGACAGCCCCCGGAGCATTCGTCTGCAGGCGGAAACAGACCAGCTGAAAGCGGACGGGCATTCCCTGTGCTATGTAAACGTGCAGATTCTTGACCGGGAAGGCCGTCTGGTCCCGGATGCGCAGATCCCGCTGACCGCGGACATCTCCGGCCAGGCCATGCTTCTGGGCTTTGGCAGCGGCAATCCCATTACCTCGGAGAACTATACATCCGGCCGCTTCACCAGTGACCGTGGTCAGGCCGTGGCCGTGCTGCGTGCCGGCTATGAGCCCGGCGAGGTCCGGCTGCGCGTCTGCGCAGACGGCCTCGAACCGGCGGAGATCACGCTCCCCGTGCAGAACTGAAGCGTGACTGTTTTGCTTTTCTGATTCCTTACGCGCCGTGCATGTGCACGGCGTTTTTGCATGCCATGCAATGCACCGGCCATGCTGGACCTTCCCCGTCAGGAAGTGGTAGACTGTCTCCAGAAAACCATATTCCCCTCTGACAGAAAGGATAAGCAGTATGTTTGAAACCGTTCAGCGGCACCCGGATCTGGTCATGATCGGACAGCACAGGGCCGTGTCTGAATC
>CACYNZ010000049.1 GCA_902775835.1 uncultured Eubacteriales bacterium
AAAACGATGAGGCACAAGCTCTCATCGTTTTGGAATTAATCAGAGGCACAAGTAACTAAAACCTTGACCGCAGCGAAGCGCGGGCGACTTGGTCCAAAAACATGTTTGCCAAATGCCCTGCGGGACGTCCCGGAACAGCGGACGAGGTGGCGAATGTGGCGGAACTGCTGATGAGTGACAGAGGCGCGTTCATCACGGGCTCCACCTTTCTCATCGACGGCGGTGCCACCAGCAGCTACTACTATGGGCCGCTGCAGCCGGATGCATGATCATCCCTGAGAACAGACGCGAAAAAGAGTGCCGGAAGCACAGGACTTTGTGCCGCCGGCACTCTTTTTGCGGATATGCCTGCCAGATGATGAGACAGCGCTGTTTTTCAGCGCTCTTTTTTATTCCGCACGCCCGTATTCTGGGAGCCCCGGACTTCTTCATGGTAGAAGTAGTCGACAATGGTCGGATGCCCCTGAGGCACACGCTCATACGGTGTCTCGTTGTCCACAAAACGGCAGTTGTGGGTCCGGGCCATTTCTTCCGCTTTTTTCTCGAGAGCTTCAAAATAGCTGCGGTTTTTCCTGTTGTAGATTTCCTCATACAGCGGCAGCAGCTCAGGATGCTTTTCAGCAATATAGCTCATGATGCCGGCCTTGAATCCGCCCCGCAGGTTCAGGTTTTCCAGCCAGATCAGGTCGCACTGATCCTTTGCCCGCTCGAAAATCGCTTCAATGTCCGTGAGTCCCGGGAATACGGGAGAAATAAAGCAGACAGTGCGGATGCCCGCATCATAGACCTGCTTCATGGCCGCAAGCCTTCTTTCGATGCTGACGGCCGCGTCCATGTCGTTTTTGAATGCTTCATCCAGCGTGTTGACCGACCAGGAAACGGTCAGCCGGTTCTGCCGGTTGATTTCACGCAGCAGATCCAGGTCCCGCAGGACGAGATCGGATTTGGTGCAGATCAGGATATCCGCGCCGCTGTCCTTCAGCTGCTCCAGAAGGAGACGGGTCTTTCCGTATTTCTCCTCCAGCGGGTTATATCCGTCCGTGACCGTCCCCACGATCACCTTCTGATCGGCGTATTTCCGGGGATTGGTGATGGCGGGCCATTCCTTTACATCCATGAAGGAGCCCCAGTCTTCGGTGTGCCCGGTAAACCGCTTCATAAAGCTGGCATAGCAGTAGCGGCAGGCGTGCGGACAGCCCACATAGGGGTTGACAGAATATCCGCCCAGAGGTGCGTTCGATTTGGTCATGATGCTCTTTGTCTGGACAAACCCTACCTTGATTTCTGCTGGTTCCATGCTTTCTGTTCCTCCAGTACATGATTGAATGCTTCCGGAAGCTCCTGGATCATCTGTTCTTCGCCCATGACGGGAACGAGATCTTCCTTCCAGAAGACGGGAATATGATGCTGATGCGCCTGCTCCGTCAGGGAATATGCCCAGGCAGGCTCTGTGCGTACTTTCCGGCTCTGCGCGCCGGTCATGGTGCCGATGACGATCCAGTCAATGCCGGACAGATCAACCGAACCGGGATCATCAAACAGCGGCTCGAAGGTCACGTGGTAATGCCTGGCTTTTACGTTTTCCCGCAGTGCGTCGATACGCCACAGTTCCGCTTTCCGGGTGACCGTCACACCAAACCAGGCGTTGTCCAGATCTGTGGCGATATCCAGCAGATCGGGCCGTTTGCTGAGAAAAAGAAACTGATGCTGCGGATTTTCGCGGATCTTTGAGAACACAGCTTCGCGCCACTCCGGCTTCCAGCCTGACAGGTCACTCATGCCGGTGAGCAGAAAGTTCTGAGGACGGGCTTTCTCCATCATCCGCAGCTTGCCGGGGAAGAATTCCGGCCGGGAAAAGTCGTCGATCGTGTGGAAACGCTTTACGTTGTTCCGGGCATAGCAGTAAGGACAGCCGACGGTACAGCCGATCACCAGGTTCATGTTCTGGATCAGGTCTTTGATGCAGGTGCTCATGATTTCAGTTTTTCCTCCAGATTCCGCTGTATGCGCTGCAGGTATTCCTCAAACTGCCGGATTTCCGCTTCCGTAAAGTCTCTGTAGTACAGTGCGCCCATCTGCTCAGAGACGGCATCGTAATCCGAGCGCAGCGCTTTTGCTTTCTCAGTCAGGTAAAGCAGTGTTTTCCGCCTGTCCCGGCTGTCTGGTTCCCTGCGGATCAGCCCCTGGCCCTCCATGCGCTCCAGCATGGTGGTCAGGGAAGTAAGCGCAAGGCCGCATGTATCCGAAACCGTTTTGATCGGCACTCCATCCTCCTGCCAGAGGACATACAGGATCCGTCCCTGGGCGCCGTTGAAAGCGTCGATCCCCTTTTCGTTAAGGACCTTTTCAAAGATGCGGTCACCAAGCTGCTTGATCTTCGTGACCAGAAACCCGCCGTTTGCAGTCATGACAATAACTCCTATATAGTAGTACATGAAAATACTACCATATAGAAGTTTTATTGTCAATGCCGGGATTGGCAAGCCGCTGCGGGCGAGATAGAATGAATGACAGGTTCATCGCATTCAGGTGGATGTGCATTTTCCTGAGGTATGGGAGGAAGAAGGCTTATGGACGCAAGAGAGGCAATCCGGTCGCAGTTCATGGTGCAGTATATGCAGAAGGATTTTACCGATATTACAGTGAAAGGCCTCTGTGCTGCCGCGCCTGTTGCGCGCACCACCTTCTATGCCTACTACAGCAACACGGATGATGTGCGCCAGGAAATCGAGGATGACCTGATCCGGGGACTTGTGGATATATCGGAAAAGACCGCCGCCGGGAATTATCCGGATATGGATTTCTCCCTTTTCATGGATGAAACGGAGAAGTATATCAAGGAGCACTGGTCCGAGATCTACGCCTTCCTTGTCAGGCAGCCCAACTTCCGCTTCATCCGCAAATGGAAGGATGCCATGAAAATGAATTTCCGCAGGCGGTATCCGGAAAAGCGGCATCTCCGTAATTATGAGGCTGTTGCCGAGATTGTCGCGTCCTCGGTGATCAGCGTATATACCTACTGGATGGAAAAACCGGACTCAGCGAGCGTGAAGGAGATCAAGCCGCTTCTGCATAAGCTGCTGGATTCACTCGTCAGTTTTCTGTAAGACCGGACACTTTCCCGGAATGTGTAGTGTCCTTTCGGAAAATGCCCTCCTATAATGATGATGCCGGCGGGAAAACCGCGGGATGATCTGACAGGAGGGCATTTTTCATGGCTGATATCAGGATTCATGTATTTCACACCGGTGAGGTCTGTGTCGCTCCCGACCTGCCTTTCGGCGGCGACAACAGCAATGCCATCAAGGCTTCCGGCGTGTTTGGCAGAAAGGAAGACCGCCTCTGGCTTCCCGTTTCGGCGTATCTCATTGAGCACCCGAAGGGAAAGTTTCTGGTGGACACGGGCTGGGCGCGTGAAATGAGCCCCGCCGGCGAGTTTGACAGGAGAGCCCAGATCAGGTCCCTGGGCACCGTGATGCTGTATGAGGTCAACCAGGGCCGGATCGGCCTGGGCCAGTGCATTGACGAACAGCTGCTGGCCATGGGCATCAGGGATTCGGATCTGGACGCGGTGCTGCTGACCCATCTGGACTGCGACCATGCCAACGGCCTGGTTCAGGTCAAAGGGGCGAAGAAGTTCCTGGTGGCAGCGGATGAAGTGAGGTTTGCCACAAAAATTACCAACAAGGTGCGCTATTACAGGAACTGGTGGAAGGATATTCCCCTGACGGAATTCGAATGGAATGACACGCAGGGCCCCGTGGGCAGATCCTATGATCTGCTGGGAGACGGCTCAATCGAGCTGATCAATATTCCCGGACATGCGGACGGTCTGTTCGCTGTAAAGGTGAAGAATGCAGAGGGCAGATTCGTGCTGTTGTTCTCCGACGGCGGCTATGCCCGCAGGAGCTGGGAGGAGATGATCACCTCCGGCATCGCGGCGGATAAGACACTGCAGAAGCAGTCTCTGGACTGGATCCGGGAACAGAGTCTGGACCCGGACTGCGTGGAATCCCTGGCGAACCATGACCCGGATATCAAGCCCCATGTGATTGAGCTGTGAGGATTGCCCCGGGGTTCTGTCTGCGGGGATCGAACGGAGAAGCACTGCGCGAGCAGTCTGAGGCGGTGATGGAAAAGATGGGGATCATGGGAAACAGAAAAGCTGCCCTGATTACCGGTGCATCCGGCGGGTTGGGGCTGGAGTTTGCGAAACTGCTTGCCCGCGAAAAATACGATCTTGTATTGGTCGCCCGGAATGAAGGGAAGCTGTACAGACTCAAGAACGAGCTGGAATCAGGCGGCATTTCAGTCTATGTGTGTGCCATGGATCTTTCTGTCCCGGATGCTGCCCTCAATGTGTTCAATTACACGCTGGAGCATCAGCTGCAGGTGGATGTGCTGATCAACAATGCCGGATTCGGGGACGCCTGCGCCTTTGCTGAGTCTGACTGGAACAGGCAGTATCAGATGGTGCAGGTCAACATCGCCGCGCTGATGCAGCTGACACACTGTTTTCTGCCGCAGATGATACGGCGCGGCAGCGGAAGCATACTGAATCTATCTTCTGTTGCGGCTTTCAGCGCAGGTCCCGGAATGTCGGTCTATTACGCATCCAAGGCCTTTGTGCTCAGTTTCTCTGAAGCGGTGGCGGAGGAGGTCAGGGGCAGCGGCGTGACGGTTACGGCGCTTTGCCCGGGGCCTACGGCAACGGGCTTTGAGGCGGCTGCTTCCATGGGCAGAGATTCCAGGATGTTCAGCAGAGCGAAAAAGGCGGAGGACGTGGCGAAAGAGGGGCTCCGGGCCATGCGCAGAAAAAAGGTTCTTTGCTTTCAGGGCGGATTTACGAAGCTGATGAGCTTCCTGTGCAGGATTGTACCGAGGCAGGTGGCACGCAGGTATGCCGGGAAAATGAACGCGGTATAGCTGCTCCCCGTAAAGCGGCAGTGCAGCTGATACCAGGCAGGCACCTGCCGGGATCCATGAAAAAAAGATGCCGGGAAATGGCTTGATACAAGCATTTCTCAGCATCTTTTTTTGGCGGAAAAATGAGTCTGCGCTGCCGGCGGCTGAATCAGAAAATACCGTTCAGTACTTTCCGGGAAAGTTCCTGTGTCTGGTCCTGGAGGGGGCGGCTGTGATCCATGGTAAAGGGCGCCTGAATGACCATGCGCTTTCCGGAGAGATCCAGATGAACCGGCCAGACATTCAGGGGCTTGCCGGCTCTTTTTTCATACATGGACAGGAGCATGAGCCAGCCCTCGTTGATTTTGTCCGTACAGTGCTCTCCGAAGGCTGTGGGAATTTCCGGGAAGATGACCAGATTTTTTCCGCTCTGCAGGAGGCGCAGGCTTTCTTTCATGGTGGTGACCGCCCGGCCGTCATGATATACGGGCACATGGGGCACGGAGCGGAGAATAAAGGGCAGGATCAGTGCCACTACGGGCGGGATAATGCGGTTCCAGAGGGGAGCCAGCCGGCCGTTTTCGTTCCACCAGTGGTCCTGACGGACATAGGCCGGGGTGGTTTCCCGGCTGAGCGGGGCTGCATAGATCCAGATATGGCTGCTTTCCCGCAGGGGAAAGCAGGCGGCCATCTCCAGAGGACCGATTGCCCATTCATGATTGCAGACAAAGACGGCCGGGTTTCCGTCAAAGGGGATTTCCCATTCCGTCTTCAGTTTTGGAATAAAAAGCCGCACCAGCGGCACAGCGATCTTATAGAAAATTCTGCCCATCGTTTCATCTCATTCCGGAATAATAGCATCAGTTGCGGAGTGAAACCGCGGCTTCATTATATGGGGTTCAGGATATTCCGTCAACGGACCGGCCTGGAGCCTCTCAGGTATTGCGCATGCCGCTTTTCCCCCTTGACACAGACAGGCTTTGGTAGTAATTTATACGGTGTTAGCTAACACTAACCAAGTTGGAGGGTGCACATGCCGAGAGACAAAACAGCCAATCATGTAAGGATCCTGGCTGCGGCAAAGCAGGAATTTCTGGAATATGGCTTTGAGAACGCTTCCATGCGCCGGATCGGAGAACGCTGCGGGATGACGGCTGCGGGGATCTACCGGCACTGCCGGGACAAGGCGGACCTGTTTGAGCAAGTGGCGGCCCCGGCTGTGGAAAGCCTTCACAGCTGGCTGGACAGCCATGTGGCGCGGTATGAGGATGCGATGCGGCAGGAAGGCAGCGTGCTCTGGCGTGATTCGGAAATCGACATGATGCGGGAAGTGGTCTATCCCCGCATGGAGGATTTCCGGCTGCTGCTGAACTGCGCGCAGGGCACCCGGTATGAAAATTTCCTGCATGATCTGACGGAAGTCAGCCAGAAGAAAATGCTGGAGTATCTGCCGCGGCTCAGAGCGCGGGGAAATCCGGTGCGGGAGATCTCGCCGGCGGAACTGCATCTGCTGATGAGTGCTTACACCACGGCATTGTTTGAACCGGTGATTCACGGCTATCCGCTGGAGGAAGCGCTGCGGTGCCTTGATACGGTGGAGGCATTCTTTCTGCCGGGATGGAAAAAACTGATGGGTTTCTGAGAATATCTGGATTCCTGCCTATTTCCGAAAGGAGATAGGCAATTCGTCTGTTATAGGGTTAGTTAACACTAATAATCTCCTGTTAGCTAACGGAACGTAAAGGAGGTTCACGATGATGGGGGAAAAGAAACAAAGCGAGCTGGGGGAACTGCTGGCCTATGCGGGCACGTACAAAGGGCTTACGTTTCTGGGACTGGGCCTGTCTGCCGTGGCCATGGTGCTTGGAATGCTGCCCTATATCTGCATCTGGCTGGCGGTGCGCGACCTGATTGCCGCGGCACCCGACTGGACGCAGGCGGCGGGGATCAGCCGGTATGGCTGGATGGCCTTTGCGTTTGCGCTGGCGGGGATTCTCGTCTATTTCGCGGCGCTGATGTGCACGCACCTGGCGGCATTCCGCACAGCGTCCAATATCCGCAAACAGGGCATGGCACATCTGATGAAGGCGCCTCTGGGGTTCTTTGACAGTAATGCGTCCGGCCTTTTGCGCAACCGTCTGGATGGTGCGGCCTCCGAAACGGAAACCCTGCTGGCCCATAACCTGGCCGATATTGTGGGCACCATCACCATGTTCCTTGCCATGCTGGTGCTGATGTTTGTGTTTGACTGGCGGATGGGAGCGGCCTGTCTCCTGGCTGCGGTGATATCCGTTGGAGCGCTGGGCACCATGATGGGCGGAAAAAATGCAGCGCTCATGGCGGAATACCAGGCTGCCCAGGACACGATGAGCAAGGCAGGCACGGAATATGTGCGGGGGATCCCTGTGGTGAAAGTGTTCCAGCAGACGGTGTATTCCTTCCGGGCCTTCCAGCAGGCCATTGAGGATTACAGTGCCAAGGCGGAACATTACCAGGCGGATGTCTGCAAGGTGCCCCAGGCTGTCAATCTGACAGCCACGGAAGGCGCTTTCGTGTTCCTGGTGCCCATGGCCCTGCTGCTGGCTCCCGCCGCACTCAGCGCCGGTAATTTTGCGGGGTTTGTGACCAACTTTGCCTTCTATGCCGTGTTTTCGGCCGTCATTTCCACAGCGCTGGCCAGGATCATGTTTGCAGCCAGCGGCATGATGCTGGCCAAAACGGCTCTGGGCCGCATTCATCAGGTGATGAGCGCGCCGGTGATGAAAATCACTGACCATCCGCAGTCTCCCCGGGACAACGGCGTGGAATTTGAAGATGTTTCCTTTACGTATGACGGGGCGGAAGTGCCTGCCCTGGATCACGTGTCCTTTACGGTCCGGCCCGGACAGACCATAGCACTGGTCGGGCCATCCGGCGGCGGAAAGACCACAGCCGCCAGCCTGATTCCGCGGTTCTGGGATGCAGACTCCGGAAGCGTGAAGATCGGCGGCGTGGATGTGCGGGATATG
Source organism: uncultured Eubacteriales bacterium (assembly GCA_902775835.1). The sequence continues at coordinate 7,914 of CACYNZ010000049.1, forward strand.
GATCCGCATGTGCTCATGGACCAGGTGGCCTTTGTGTTCCAGAACAGCCGGCTGTTCAAGGCCAGCATTCTGGACAATGTACGGGCCGCCCGGCCGGATGCCACCCGGCAGGAAGCGGAGGCGGCGCTTTCCGCCGCCCAGTGTGATGATATCATCGCGAGGCTGCCCGACGGCATGGACACCGTGATCGGCACGGAGGGCACGTATCTTTCCGGCGGTGAGCAGCAGCGCGTGGCGCTGGCAAGGGCGATCCTGAAAAACGCACCCATCGTGGTACTGGATGAGGCCACGGCCTTTGCGGACCCGGAAAACGAGGCCATGATCCAGAAAGCCTTTGCGGTGCTGACACGGGACCGTACGGTGATTATGATCGCCCATCGCCTTTCGACGGTGGTCCATGCTGACGGGATCATTGTACTGAACGGGGGAAGGGTCGAGGAAACGGGCACCCACGGAGAGCTGCTGGAAAAGCATGGGCTGTATGCCCGGATGTGGAAGGACTACGGCCAGGCCGTGCAATGGAAAATCACCGCAGAGGAGGCGAAGTGACATGTTTGGCAAAGCGTTTCAGCGTCGGTACGCGCTTACGGATCAGGGCGTGATAAACACCAAAAAGGGCGCTTTCTGGACGGTGGTTGTCAATCTGGTTGTCATGGGCGGCATGAGCATTCTGTACCTGCTGATGTCGAAATACATGGATGTGCTGACAGGCGGCGCACCGCTGCCTGACGCATGGGTGTTCATGCTGCTGGTGGCAGGCTTCATTGTCCTTTCCATGGCGGCCCACATTCAGCAGTACAAGGCTACCTACGGCCTGGTGTACGGCGAAGTGAAGGCTACACGTCTGCGTCTGGCGGAGCGGCTGCGCAGGCTTCCTCTGGGGTATTTTGGCAAGCGGGATCTGGCGGATCTGACGGAAACCATTATGGGCGACGTGAACCGGCTGGAGCACGTGTGGTCCCACTGTCTCGGGTATCTGTACGGCTCGGTCATATCCACGGCTGTCATAGCCGTTGCACTGATCTGCTATGACTGGCGAATGGCGATTGCTGTGCTGTGGGGCGTGCCCGTGGCGTTTGCCCTGCTGTTCGGCAGCCGCAGGCTGTCGCGGCGCAATTCCGAAAAGCTGAAAAGGGATGCCGTTCAGGTATCCGACGGCATTCAGGAAACGCTGGAAAACATCCGGGAGATCCGGGCCACCAGTCAGGAGGAACGCTTCCTGCAGGCACTGAACGCGAAAATAGACCGGCATGAAAAAACCAGCATCCGGGGCGAACTGGCTACCGGATTGTTTGTCAACGCGGCCAGCGTCATCATGCGTCTGGGCGTGGCCACCACCATTCTGACCGGTACGAGCCTGATTCTCTCAGGACAGATTGATTTCATGCTGCTGTTCATGTTCCTTCTGGTGATTACCCGGGTGTATGCACCGTTTGATCAGGCCCTGGCGCTGATTGCGGAAATGTTCATGTCACAGGTGTCCGCCGGACGTCTGAACGAAATCTATGATGCGCCTACGGCGGAAGGCACGGAGCATTTCCAGCCCCGGGGACACGATATTGAGTTCAGGAATGTGGTCTTTTCCTATGATGACAAGCAGGTGCTCAAAGGCGTGAGCTTCACGGCAAAGGAAGGCGAGGTCACAGCGCTGGTGGGCCCGTCGGGCGGTGGAAAGAGCACCTGCGCAAGGCTTGCGGCCAGGCTCTGGGATGTTGATCAGGGGCAGATCACGGTGGGCGGCGTGGATATTTCCGGCGTGGATCCGGAAGTGCTGCTGAGCGACTACTCCATGGTGTTCCAGGACGTGGTGCTGTTTGACGATACCGTGATGGAAAACATTCGTCTGGGAAAGCGCGGAGCGTCGGACGAGGAAGTGCGCGCCGCGGCCAGGGCAGCCAACTGCGATGAGTTTGTGGAGAAGCTGCCGAAGGGGTATCAGACGCCCATCGGGGAAAACGGTGCGAAGCTGTCCGGCGGTGAGCGCCAGCGTATATCCATTGCCCGGGCACTGCTGAAAAACGCGCTCATTGTACTGCTGGATGAAGCCACTGCCTCCCTGGATGTGGAGAACGAAACCCGGGTGCAGGGAGCCCTGTCCCGCCTGCTTGCCGGCAAAACCGTGCTGGTGATTGCGCACAGGATGCGCACGGTGGAGGCAGCTGACAGGATTGTGGTGCTGTCAGATGGCCGGGTGGCCGAAGAGGGAAGCCCCGCGGAGCTCATGTCCAGGGACGGAGGCATGTTCCGCCGTATGACGCAGCTGCAGGCCGCATGCGCCGAATGGAGCATATAAGATGAAAGAAGGAGCGGTATGAAAAGAGATGCTTTCCTGAATGAGGACACGGACAGTCTGGACTGGCCGCGCATCCGGCATTTGCTGAAGCTGGGCATGGCGGCCGCGTTTCTGGTGCTGATCGGTGACATGCTGCTGGGATGGGGTGTTTCCGATCCTGAGGTTACCGGGCTCCCGGCGATGTTCACCCGCTATCTGTCTGTTCCGGACGGACGCATTTTCGCCTCCGCCCTTCTGGGGCTGATCGGGATTCCGGTGGAGTGCCTGTGCTGGTTTGCGGTATACCGCATGATCCGTCCGTATTCAGAAAAGGACGCGCATGCTTTCCGCGCGGGCGTTCTGGGCTGTCTGGTTTTCGGCGGCTGCGGCGTGCACGTGCCCTGCTGCATGCTGGTCTGTCTGCTCAAACATTTTTACGCGGATGATCCGGCAGGCGTGGTGCAGAAGATGACGCCGTGGCTTGTGTGGTTCCTGGCTCCGGCTACGGTGATTTTTGCGGTGTTCTTTTTCATGACGGCCATTGTGCAGCTGCGCGCGTTCCGGTCAGGGCATACGCCGCTGCCCCGGGGATGCTGGGTGTTTTCGCTGCTGGCCGGCCTTGTATGGATGATACTGATGCGGCTGTGCGGGGACCATGCGGTTACCAACGCGCTTGCGACGGGCTGGATCAGTATCGGTAACCTGTGGATGATGGGCGGACTGCTCATTACGATCAGAAGGAGGATTGGAACATGAAGCCTGATTACAAAAACTGGATGCCCAGGGGCATGGTGTATTCTTTCCTGGCCGGGTGTATCGGCTGCGGTGTTGTGGGCCTGGCAGCGTATATGCTGCTGGATGGTACGCTGAAAACGGTGCTGACGATTGTCTTCGGGGCGGCCGCTGTCGTTTTCTGCGCGATGACGGTCTGGGCGGTGCTCATGCGCCGGGCCTTTGATTACAACGGCAGGCGGCAGATGTCCCGCGCGATTATTGAGGGCACAGCCGCATACGTGAAACTGCCCCGGGGCGGAACATGCCTGGACGTGGGCTGCGGAAGCGGCGCGCTGGGCATTGCCGTGGGCAGGCACAATCCGAAAGCCGAAATCGTGGGCATTGACCGCTGGGGCAGGGAGTACGCTTCCTTCAGCAAGAACCTGTGTGAAAGCAATGCCAGGGCCGAGGGCGTCACCCGGGCACGGTTCCAGAAGGGCGATGCCACGCATCTGGAGTTTCCGGATGAAACCTTTGACGCCGTGGTCAGCAATTATGTGTACCACAATATTCCCGGCGACCGTCAGCAGTATCTGCTGGAAACCCTGCGTACGCTGAAAAAGGGCGGCACATTTGCCCTCCACGATATTTTTTCCCGCTCCAAGTACGGCGACATGCAGGCTTTTGTGAAAAAGCTCAGAGACATGGGCTATGAGAAGGTGGAACTCATCGATACAACCGACGGCCGGTTCATGAAAAAATCCGAGGCTGTCTGGATGGGCCTGAGCGGATCGGCACTGCTGACCGGCAGAAAATAAGGACATCCATGCATGACGGGCCTTGGGCATATATGGAAAAACGGGAAAAATGCCGGAAACATGCGGCAGAAAAGATCATGCACACGGAAAGGGGAAAGGGCATGCTGGAGGCTTTGGCTGTAACGGGTATTCTCTGTCTCTGCTCCCTCGGAGTGATTCTGGTGATTCCCTTTTTTGCCAGAACCCGGTATCTGATGGCGTTTCTGCCCCGGGATGTCCGGGAAGCGGCGAAAGATCATCCGGATCCTCCACCGGGAAAGCGTGTGATCGGATATCTGCTGGTTCTTGCGTTTGCTGCAGTGTTTGCGGGCGGCTATGTGTTCCTGGGCGCGGACGGTCTGCGCCGGGGATATGGGTTTGGACGGCTGTTTGTACAGTTTATGATTGTTCTGTACGGGTACAAGCTGTTCGACATTGTGGTGCAGGACCAGTATCTCGTCATCACCAGACGGTATTTTGTCCGGTTCTATCCGGAAACCAGGGACTGTCCCGGCTGGCGTGACCGGAGCTTCAATACAAGGAAGCAGCTGATCCGCTTGGCCGTATTTCCCTTTTCGGCTGCCCTGATGGCGGGAATCACGCTGTGGATTGGAGGGTAATTGCCGGCGGAGAAAGCCATTGACGAATGCATGGAAACGAGCGTATGAGAGGAGAATGCCGAAATGTCACGCCGTGATCAGATCAGAGGCGCCTACCGGCTGACGGGAAGCAATGCCGGGTTTTACGATGGGATGATGACCTATTCGACGCTTCCGGGGAAAGCAATCTGCCGTCTGGTCTGGAATATGGACGGGGAGAAGAACCTGACGTACCTGGAAAAAGCGCTGTCGGGCATACCGGAGGATTTCAGCGGCACGCTGCTGGAAGTGCCGGTGGGGACGGGCGTGCTGACCATGCCGGTGTACCGGGAGCTGCCGAAGGCCGACATTACCTGCCTGGATTATTCCGCTGACATGATGAACGCGGCCAGAAAGCGGGCGGAGCAGCTGAGCATTCCCAATGTCAGATTCTGCCAGGGGGATGTAGGCGCGCTGCCCTTTCAGGACGAAAGCTTTGATGCGGTGCTGTCGCTCAATGGCTTTCATGCGTTTCCGGACAAGGAGGCAGCCTATGCCGAAACCTTCCGGGTGCTGAAAAAGGGCGGTATATTCTGCGGGTGCTTCTATATCCAGGGCATGTGCAGGCGAACAGACATGTTCGTCCGGCGCCTGTATGTCCCGAAGGGCTTTTTCACCCCGCCCTTTGAGACCCTGGAGAGTCTGCGCAGGCGCCTGGGCGGGCTTTATGAAAAAGCAGAGGTGGAGCACGTGGAGGGCATTGGCTGCTTCCGCTGCGTCAAATAAAGGAGGACGGGCATATGGCAAGGAAAGACTCGGAGCATCAGAAGAAATCCATGAGCGCGCTGTTCCGCGGCAGGGCAATCTTCAAGCCGCTGAATACAGGCTGGATCAATGACAATGTGGCCTGCGTGCGGGAATGGATTGCCAATATTTTCTTTTATACCAAAAACGGCGTCACCATCATGATTGACGCCGGCTACAATTATGAAAGACTCCGGGAGAAAATGGGCTGGCTGGACCTGGATCCGGATTCCATCCGTCATATCCTGATCACCCATCAGGACACGGACCATGTTGGCGCGCTGGAAAACGACAGCGAGCAGCTGTTCCGGAACGCCACGGTGTACATCGGCGAGATCGAGAACCGCTATCTGACCGGCGAGGTCCGGCGCAAGGTGTTCCATGGCTTCTACAGGCTGCCCATGGTGAAAAGTGACAACCGGAGGGAACTGCTCAGGGACGGGCAGGTGTTCAGCATCGGTGACATCAAAATCGAATGCATCCTGGTGCCGGGGCATACCTGGGGACATATGGTGTACCTGATCGATGACCAGTATCTGTTCACCGGCGATACCATCTGGTTTGGCGCGGACGGCGGGTACAGTTTCATCAGCACCCTGGCGGAGGATAACCGTCTGGCGGTGCAGAGCCTGGAAAAGCTGGAAAAGAATATCCGGTCCAGAAAGCGGCCCATATCCGTGATCACCGGGCATACCGGCTGGACGGATGACCTGGATTTTGTGTTTGCCCACCGCGGGGAAATCTGCAGGCCGTTTACCAGGCACTATACGGATCCGGAAGCGCCCTATGACGGCTATGTGGAGGACGATGACACCGAGGCAAAGGCGCGGACGGTCCTGCTTGCCAGGAAGGGATCGTGAAATCCGTGCAGTGCCCGGGGCTGTGAGGGCGAGGCATCATCGAAGGGAAGGGTGAGCATACCGATGAAAAAGAAAAACGCCGCGCTGATCTGCGGCATGCTGGGCTGCCTCTGCTATGGCGGCGGGGACTGGCTGATGCTCTACGGGGACCCGGCCTGTGCAGGCGCGCTTTCCTGGCTGACAGCGGGTGCGGCGGCAATCTCCCAGTGGCGGTACAATCTGGCCATGGCACTGGCTTTCCCGGGCATCATCCTGTACGGAATTGCGCTGTTTGCCGTGGAGGGATACATCCGGGCCGAACGTCACAGAAAGGTCTACCATTACCTGAACGCGTTCGGGCTGACGCCCTGGATTGCGCTGCATCTTTTCTATGTGATGATCCTGACCCTGTTTTCCTGGATGCACGGGAACGGATATGCCGCGGAGGCGCTGCGCGTCTGCGAGGGTCTGTATGCCAGCCTGTCCTGGCTGGTGCCCGTGTGTGAGGCGCTGATGCTGCCCGTCTTCCTGTACTGGTTTTACCTGCAGATTTCCGGAAAGACCGTTTTTCCCATATGGATGGCCTTCACCAATGTTCTTGTGATATATGCGGTGCTGAAAGGCATATCCCTGTGCATGCCGGTCAGTGCGTTCCGGCTGGGGTTCACCAACGGACTGATGAGCGAGAGCATGATCCTGTGGT
>CACYNZ010000050.1 GCA_902775835.1 uncultured Eubacteriales bacterium
GGAGCCCTTCCGGACACGCCTGGTCCGAAACATCCGGCAGCATCCCTGGCTGTATGTGATGATCCTGCCGGCTGTTGCCTATTTCATTATTTTCCACTATCTGCCGATGTATGGCGTTGTGATCGCGTTTCAGGATTACCATCCGATCCGCGGAATCGCCAAGAGTTCCTGGGTTGGATTCAAGCACTTCAGCAATTTCCTGAACGGTCCGTTCTTCTGGCGCCTGCTGCGCAATACCCTGTCCATCAATATCGGACTCCTGCTGGTGGGCTTCCCGCTGCCCATCATCTTTGCCCTGATGCTCAATGAGTGCAAGTCGGGCAAGTTCAAGAAGACCGTGCAGACCCTGACGTACATGCCGCACTTTGTATCCTCCGTTGTTGTCTGCGGTCTGATGGTCATCTTCTGCCGCAGCGACGGCGTGCTGACCTATATCCTGTCATGGTTTGGATTGCCGCAGTCAAACCTTTTGACGTACAAGCAGTATTTCCAGCCGCTGTATATTGCCATGAATGTCTGGCAGGAACTGGGCTGGGACTCCATTATCTATTTCGCGGCCCTGGCCGGCGTGGACGCTTCCCTGTATGAAGCGGCCTATGTGGACGGCGCGGGACGCTGGCGTCAGATGCTGCACGTCACCATCCCCAGCATTCTGCCGACCATCGTGATCCTTCTGGTCATGCGTGTGGGCAACCTGCTGAGCCTTGGCTGGGACCGTATCTTCCTGCTTTACAACGATATGGTCATGGAAACAGCAGACGTTATTTCCACCTATGTGTACCGTACAGGTATGGTACAGATGCAGTATTCCTTCGCATCTGCTGTAGGCCTGATGAACTCTCTGGTCAATGTGGTGCTGCTGATCGGCGCCAATGCCCTGAGCCGCAGGTTCACGGACAGCAGCCTTTGGTAAGGAGGAGGGGAACAGAATGGAAGTTATGAGACGACACAGGAGCCCCGGTGACTGGATTGCCGATTTCATCATTGTCACGGTGATGATTCTCCTTTCACTGATCTGCGTGTATCCGATTCTTTTCACGCTGTTTGCATCCTTCAGCGATGCCAAGGCACTGCTGAACCGTACCGGACTGCTTTTCGCCCCGCTGCAGCCCTATACCCTGGAAGGCTACCGCCTGGCGTTCTCCAATGTGAAGCTGGCCAACAGTATCTGGAACACGCTGATCTACGTGATCGGCGGTACATGCCTGGGTACTGTGATCACGGCCATGGCGGCGTTCGTGCTTTCACGGAAGACCTTCCTGCTGCGCGGCTTCGTCATGAAGATGATCACGGTGACCATGTTCTTCAGCGGCGGCATTATCCCGCTGTTCATCATTGTCAAGGGCATCGGCATCTACAACACCCGCTGGGCGTTTCTGCTGCCATGGATCATCAGTGCGTACAACATGATCATCATGCGCACCTTCTTTGAAGGCGTGCCCGCGGCTCTGGAGGAAGCGGCGTATCTGGACGGCGCGACCGACCTGCAGATCTTCTACAAGATTTATGTACCCCTGTCCAAGGCAGTCATTGCCGTGATTATCATGTATTACGGCGTGGCCTGGTGGAACAGCTGGTATCAGTCCCTGGTCTTCCAGCCGGACAACAAGCTGTGGCCCATGCAGATGATTCTCAGGGAAACCCTGATCAGCAATGACCGGTCCGCCACCATGGACGTGACCAGCATGGCTGAGGAATCCTACACCCGTGAACTGGTGAAGTACTGCACGGTGATCATTGCCACCGTCCCGATTCTCATTGTTTATCCCTTCGTGCAGAAGCACTTCGTCAAGGGTGCCATGATCGGTGCCGTGAAGGGCTGATGTCCGGCGACAATGCTTGACAAGGAGGATTGCCTATGCTTGTGAATCGACCGCCCATGGGCTGGAATACGTGGAACACATTCGGCCAGGATATATCGGACAGTCTGGTGCGTGAGAGCACGGATGCCTTTGTCAGCCTGGGCCTGAAGGATGCGGGATATGAGTATGTCGTGATTGACGACTGCTGGAGCAAAAAGCTCCGGAATCCTGAAACGGACCGTCTGGAGGCGGAACCGACCAAGTTCCCGGAAGGGATGAAGGCAGTCGCGGACTATGTCCATTCCAGAGGCCTCAAGTTCGGCATGTATTCCTGCGCCGGGCAGCGCACCTGTGCGGATTATCCGGGTTCCTTTGATCATGAGTTCCTGGACGCGGAAACCTTTGCATCCTGGGGCGTGGACTACCTGAAGTACGATTTCTGCTACAAGCCCGGCAATATTGACGGCGTTCTGCTTTACCGCCGCATGGGCATGGCCCTGCGGGCCAGCGGCCGGGACATCCTGTTCTCTGCCTGCAACTGGGGCAGCGATGACGTATGGAGCTGGATCCGCTCCACCGGCGCTCATATGTACCGGTCCACGGGCGACATCTTCGACAATCCGGAATCCTACCGCAGCATCGCGAAGAGCCAGCTGCCCAAGCTCGGCACCAGCGCGCCGCAGTGCTTCAACGATCTGGATATGCTCACCGTGGGCATGTATGGAAAGGGCCTCGTGGGCACCACCGGGTGCAATGATGCGGATTACCGCAGTCAGTTTGCACTCTGGTGCATGTCCAGCGCGCCTCTGATGCTCGGATGCGATATCCGGTCCATGAATGAAGAGACCCTGAAGCTGGTGACCAACCGGGATCTGATCCGCATTGATCAGGACCTGGAAGCCCGGCCGCCCATTGTGGTGAATCATCCCTGGTTCGGCGACAGGATGCTGACCCTGATGAAGCATCTTGACGACGGAACCTATGCCCTGGGCTTCTTCAACATGGGCGAGGAGGATGCGGAAACCTATGCCACCTTCAGCGACTTCGGCCTGCCTGCCGGCGCTGGCTATGATGTGGCTGTGCGCGGCGTCCTGCACGAAGAAGAGGGCGTAAAGCGCGAATACATGCGCGTGCATGTGCCCGCCCATGACTGCCGTGTATATCTGGCAGAACTGAAAAAAAGATGAAGTGCGCTTCCTGCGGTACTGTGCTGACCCGGGATGAAACAGGGCTTTCCCGGAAGCTGATCAGCCGGGCTGCGACGGAATGCTTCTGCCTGGACTGTCTGGGAAAGCGGTTCCGGGTTTCCCGGGAACAGCTTCTGGAGATGGCGGAACATTTCCGAAAGGCCGGGTGCACGCTCTTTGCCTGAATCAGAATCCAGCCGGGAAGGACATGCCTTCCCGGCTGTAGTTTTTTCCATCCTGCGGGATGCATGAGGGCATCCATGACCGGACGATAAAGGAGCGATCAATCATGAGCATTGTCTACAATGAGGAGCAGCGGATCTTTTCCCTGACCACGGCGCATCATCTCTATCAGATGCAGGTGGCGGAAGGCGGCGTCCTGCTCCACCTTTACTACGGCCCAATAACCGGAGCGGACATGAGCTACCTGGTCCGCATGGCTGACCGGGGATTTTCCGGGAATCCGTATGAACAGAGAAGCAACCGCGGCTTTTCCCTGGATACGCTTCCCCAGGAATACGCCTGTTCGGGCGTGGGAGACTACCGGGCCCCGGCTGTGAGGGCCGTCAGCGAAAACGGCAGCCGCAGCACGGATCTGCGCTACCAGGGATACCGGACAGAAAAAAAGCGCATGCCGCTGCCCGGGCTGCCCTTTGTCCGTGAAGCGGAGGACACGGAGACGCTTGTGATCACGATGAAGGATGAAGTGACCGGCCTGGAAGCCGAGCTTTTCTGGCATGTGTTCCCGTCCAGTGACGTGATTTCCCGGTCCGTCCGTCTGATCAATGCCGGCAGTGCGCCGATCACACTGGAAAAAGCGGCTTCCTTCAGTCTGGATTTTTCCTACGGGCAGTATGATGTCATCCATTTCCACGGGCGCCACTGCATGGAGCGCACCGCTGAGCGGCTGCATCTGCCGCATACCCAGGTTTCCTTCGGGTCTGAGCGGGGCATGTCCAGCCATCATCACAATCCGTTTGTCATCCTCTGCGACCGCACGGCTTCGGAAAACCAGGGCGGGTGCTGGGGATTCATGCTCATGTATTCCGGCGGGCATCTGGAGGAGATAGAGGTCAGTCAGACGGGCAGTGTCCGGGTGGTGGCCGGGCTTCAGCCGGAAGGGTTCTCCTGGCGCCTGAATCCGGGTGAGGACTTTTATACGCCCGAGGCGATCCTGACATGCAGCAGTGAGGGACTGAACGGCCTGTCCCGCAATCTCCACCGGATTATCCGCGAGCATGTCATTGATCCCAGATACAGTGCAGCCTATCGTCCCGTGCTGCTCAACAGCTGGGAGGCGGCCTATTTTCACTTCAATGCGGAGAAGCTTCTGCAGTTTGCCAGGAGTGCCAGCACCCTGGGCATGGAAATGCTGGTGCTGGATGACGGATGGTTCGGCAGCCGGGACAACGATCTGTCCGGTCTGGGCGACTGGGTCGTCAATGAAGGAAAGCTGGGCTGCTCCATGAAGGAGCTCTCGGAGCAGGTCCACGCACTCGGACTGAAGTTCGGGCTCTGGTTTGAGCCGGAAATGGTCAATGAGGACTCGGACCTGTTCAGGGCGCATCCGGACTGGGCGCTTTCCGATCCCGGCAGAAAGCCCACCATGGCGCGGAATCAGCTGGTGCTGGATATGTCCAGGCAGGAAGTGGTGGATTATCTGTTTGAGGCCATGTGCGATGTTCTGGATAAAGCGCGTATCGAATATGTGAAATGGGATTTCAACCGCAGTATTGCCAACTGTTTTTCCCATGCTCTTCCGGCGGACAGGCAGGGTGAGGTGGCCCACCGGTTCATCCTGGGCACGTATCAGCTGCTGTCCCGGCTTCTTTCCCGGTATCCGGACCTGATGATTGAAGGATGCTCGGGCGGCGGCGGGCGCTTCGATGCCGGCATGCTGTTCTACTGCCCCCAGATCTGGTGCTCCGATGACACGGATCCCATTGAGCGCCTGGATATCCAGCGCGGAACTTCCTACGGCTATCCTGTCAGCACCATGGGTGCCCATGTCTCCGCCTCGCCGAATCACCAGACGGGACGCAGCACACCGCTTCATACCCGGGGTGTCGTGGCACAGTCCGGAACCTTCGGCTATGAGATGAATGTCAATCACCTCACGGAGGAGGAGAAGCAGGAAATCCGCGGACAGATTATCCGTTACAGGCGGTTCGCGGAGCTCATTGCCCACGGCGATTACTACAGGCTCAATGAACTGGAGGATATGGCAGAGTGCTCTGCCTGGATGTTCGTATCCCCGGACCGGAAGGAAGCGCTGGTCAGCATGGTGATGACGCATCTGCGGGCCAATGGCCCCTTCCCGTGGTTCCGTCTTCAGGGGCTGATGCCGGACGGCGTGTATGCGCTTGAGGTTACGGATCCCCGGGGCACGGAAATGCAGAGCGCCGGCTGTGTTACGGGAGCCGCGCTGATGCAGGGCGGGTATGCGTTCCCGTATGCATGGGGCGACTACCGGGCCATGCAGCTCCACCTTACGCGTGTGAACTGATGCGTATGAAATGGTCCTGCTCTGCGCCATTGCGTGAAAAAGCGATATAGGGAACGGCCCGGCGGTCCTTCCGGAAACGGAAAGACTGCCGGGCCGTTTTCCAATATGCGTGTCTCCGGGGGTGAACCAGGGGGGACGGTTTCAGGCGGCAGCGGCCTTGGGGAACTGTCGGACAGAGAGAAAAAATTTTTTGGTTAAATTGACAATTAATAGTTGACAACAGATGCAAAAGCAGTAAAATAATTATGGTCAATGGGACCAAAATGGAGCGTGAGATCATGCATGAAGCATTGCAGCCGGAACGGCTGTATGTAACGGTGGATATTCTGATCCTGTCAGTGCGTGAAGGAAAACTGACGATTCTGCTGTCCAGGAGAAATGATCCGCCGTATGCCAGACGGTGGGCACTGCTGGGCAGGTTCCTGGGGCTGGATGAATCGATGGAAAGCGCGGTCCGGAAGCTGATGGACGAGATGCTTCCGATCGCCGATCCGTTCATGGAGCAGCTCTATACATTCGCGGATGTGAACAGGGATCCCCGGGGGCGGGTGATTTCCTCAGCCTACCTGGTGATCCTGCCCTGGCAGCGGCTGAACGCGGAACTGGCAAAGGGGAATACGCCCCTGAGACCCTATGAGGTCCGGATGGACCGGACAGGGCTGATCCTGAAAGGGGAGGACGGAGAAATCCTGAGAGGAAGCGATCTGGCCTTTGACCACGGAAGAATCATCGAGACAGGCGTGACCCGGCTGCAGGGAAAGATTGACTACACGGATATCGGATTCCGGTTCCTGAACGATACGGAGGCGTTTTCCCTGAGCGAACTGCAGACCGTCTTTGAGGCGGTGCTGGACAGGCCATTGGACATAAGCAATTTCAGAAGGTTCATTCTGGGCAGGTATGAGAAGAACGGAAGGATGGTACAGACAGAGCAGGCGGAGAAAAAGGGAAGAGGCCGCCCGGCGGTTCTGTACAGACTGAAAGACTGAACAGGAGGCGGACAGTGTGAAGGAAAAGAAATTCCTGATCGTGGTGGACATGCAGAAGGACTTTATTGACGGAGCACTGGGAACAAAGGAAGCGCAGGAAATCGTGGATGCGGCGGCAGCGCGGATCCGCGCCTGCCGTCAGGCGGGATGGCGGATCATCGCCACCCTGGACACCCATGGGGAAAACTATATGGAGACATCGGAAGGGAAGAACCTTCCTGTGCCTCACTGCATCCGCGGGACGGAGGGGTGGGCGCTGAATCCGGTGATCCGGGACGCTCTGGGCGATGATGCGCTGCTGGTGGAAAAGCCCACGTTTGGCAGCGTACGGCTTCCGGAAATCATTGCGGGGGAAGCAGACGGCGAAACGCCGGCCATGGAGCTGATCGGGCTGTGCACGGACATCTGCGTGGTATCCAATGCGCTGCTGCTCAAAGCGCATTTTCCGGAGGCAGACATTGCTGTGAATCCCCGGTGCTGCGCTGGCGTGACGCCGGAAAAGCATGCATCTGCGCTGGAAACCATGAAGAGCTGTCAGATCCGTATGGCATGCGCACAGTGAAGGAAAAGCGCTGGAAGCACCGGAACCCTGCTCTGACCGGTACGGCTGTGCCATTGTGCGGGATAAACAGCTGAACATCATGAACCGGAAATAAAGGAGAAGACGATTTATGAAACTGGATCCCATCGTCGTATCCCTGCTGGATACGGACCTGTATAAATTCAATATGGATCAGGTGATCTTCCACAAGCATACGGATCTGAGCGGAGAATACTACTTCCGCTGCAGAAACGAGGGCGTGACCTTTTCCAGGGAGGTCTTCGATGAAATCAACGCCCAGATCGATCATCTGTGCACGCTGACCTTCACCAAGGAAGAACTGGACTACCTGCGGTCCATCCGGTTTATCAAGAACGATTATGTCGAATTTCTCCGCCTGTGGCGGCCGATCCGGGACTATGTGGAAACGGAGCTGACCGAGGAGGGTGAGCTCAGAATCGTGGTGCGGGGGCCGCTGTTCTCCGCAATGCAGTTTGAGATTTACCTGCTGGAAATCGTGAACGAGGTATACTTCCGGCTGACATATGATTATGAAAAGCTTCTGGCTTCGGCCAAGGAAAGACTGGAACAGAAAATCCAGGACTTCCGGGACGGAAAATACACGTTCATCTTTGCTGAGTTCGGCTGCCGCAGACGGCTGAGCCGGGAATGGGAAGACGAGGTGGTGCGCCGCCTGGCTGCCGAGACGGGCCATTGTATAGGCACATCCAATGTTTATCTGGCGAAAAAGTACAATCTGACGCCGATCGGGACCTATGCGCACGAATTCGTCCAGATGTATCAGGGAATCGACTCCATCCCCCTGGCCTATACCAACCATTACGCGCTGGAAGACTGGTACGACGAGTACCGCGGCGATAACGGGACGGCACTGACGGACACTGTGACCACTGATCTGTTCCTGCTGGACTTCAACCGTGCCATGGTCAACAACTTTACTGGCGTGAGGCATGACAGTGGAGATCCCTATGCCTGGGGCGAGAAGATGATTGCCCATTACCGGAAGTACGGGGTGGACCCGAAAACAAAGCTTCTGCTGTTCAGTGACAGCCTTGATTTTGACCGTGCTCAGGCTCTGCATGAATACTTCAGCGACCGTGCGAAGGTTTCTTTCGGGATTGGCACATTCTGCTCCAACGATACATGCGAGAAGGCACTGAATATTGTGATCAAGCTGCAGACGGTGAACGGCCGGGCTGTGGCGAAGCTGTCCGATACGCCCGGCAAGGCCATGTGCCGCGACGCAGACTATCTGGAATATCTGAAACGTTCCGTGGCGTTCCGGCTGAACAGGGAAAAGTGAGCGGCAGGTTTGCTGCATCAGCACCGATCACGCATCTGAACGGGAGAGCGGGTAAACGGTGCGAAAGCTAATAAAAAGAAGAGCAGGAATCATCTGAACCATTTATCGTTCGGACAGATCCTGTTCTTCTTATTTCTTTTCATAATGCAGTTCATAATGCAGTAACTTCTGCTTCATGATGGTTACCAAGCGATAGCGATACAAGATTTTTCGGAATCTATTGACAAACCGACGGAAGAAGAATGAATTATATACGCAAGCGGTTGCATAAAATACGATGGAGGTGGATGAGGTATGGCTGTTACGATTCACGATGTGGCCAAGTTGGCCGGTGTCAATTCATCCACCGTTTCCCGGGTCATCAACGGAAAAGCCACGATTACGCCCGATACCAAAGAACGGGTGTTTGCGGCCATGCGGGAATTGGATTATCATCCAAACTCTCTGGCGCGCAGTCTGGCCAGCGGCCTGAGCGGCGCGATTGGCGTGGTGGTCAACGCCCGTGATGCTGAAGCCTTCAGCAATGTGTTTTTCAGCCGAAGTCTGTTTGCGATTGAACAGGCAGCGCAGGCCCGCGGGTATCAGGTGATTATTGCCAACGGCGCGCAAAGCCGGGGCAGCACCATAGAAAACCTGATGAAGGAGCATAAGGTGGACGGACTGATTCTGCCCCCCACTACGGTGAAGCCTGCCCTGATGGATACAATCGGTGATTTTCCCTATGTGGTGCTCGGCACACCGGATACACTGCGCAGTGAAACATGCTGGGTAGACAATAACAATGAACAGGGGGCCGAGATGGCTGTCCGGCATTTGCAGAAGCAGGGATACCAGCGTATTGCCTATCTGGGCGGACATCTGAAACGGGGTTTTACCAAGCGCCGTATCCGGGGCTACCAGAATGCCAATATCGGAACGGAAACCATCCTGACAACCGATGGCACCGCGGAAAATGCCTGTATGCTGGCAACTGAGGAACTGAAAAAGTCAGATCACTGCGATGCCTTTGTCTGCAATGACAATCTGGCAGCTTTTGGTCTGCTGAAAGCCTGCAGGGCACAGCATCTGTCTGTGCCTCAGGAAATCGGGATTGTGGCTTTTGATAATTATCCTCTGGCTGAATACATGGACCCGCCGCTGACCATTGTGGATATTGATACCGCCATGCTGGGTGAACAGTCTGCTCAGCTTCTTTTCCGGCGCATTGAAAACAAGGTGGGGAATCAGCAGATTATGCTGTCCGCAAATCTGGTTGTCAGAGCTTCATCAGAGAGGAAGGCGAAATAAATGAACAAGTCTGCCGTAAGGCACCTTTCTTTTTACCCCTTTGTGCAAGCGCTTGCACGAATGAAGGCTCGTTTTATGCTGGAATCCGCAGCCGGTGATCTGATCGCCTGTGAACTGGTGTGGTGGAAGCGCAGCACGCCCGAAGAACAGCATGCGGTGTCCATGCATGTTGCCATCAGCAACTGGTGTACGGATCAGTGGCAGGCGGAAGTAAGCTTTCAGGAGGAAGTACACTATATCAAGTATGGATTCCGGTTGACCGATCAGGCAGGAAATACCTTCTGGTATAACGCTTACGGCTTTCATGGGGCGGATACGCCCGAAGGCAGCTTTGAGATACTGCAGATCAATAAAACCGACGT
Source organism: uncultured Eubacteriales bacterium (assembly GCA_902775835.1). The sequence continues at coordinate 9,999 of CACYNZ010000050.1, forward strand.
GCTGCGGGTTCCTGCCTGGAGCCAGGGCTGCATTTACTATCAGATTTTCCCGGAGCGCTTTGCGAAATCCGGGAAGATCCGGGGTCCTTTTGACGCATGGGACGCCGAGCCTACCCGAGAAAACTTTCTGGGAGGCGATTTGCGCGGCATTATTGAGCGTCTGCCGTATCTGAATGATCTGGGGATCGAATGCATATATCTGAATCCCATCTTTCTGGGGGATTTCAATCACAAGTACGCAACCACGGATTATTTCAAGGTTGATCCCATGTTCGGCACGGAACCCGATCTGATGGAGCTGGTGGAAAAAGCACACTGTCTGGGCATTCGCGTGATTCTGGACGGCGTGTTTAACCATGTGGGCATACATTTTGCACCTTTCCTGGACTTTATGGAGAAGGGCGAAAAAAGCGCGTACCGGGACTGGTTCTATCCCAAGCGGTATCCCATCCGGATTGATTCTGCCTGCTATGAGTGCGTGGGTGACTATCCCTACATGCCGCGGCTTAACGGAGCAAATCCGGAAGTGAGAGGCTATGTCCAGAAAGTGCTGCTGTACTGGCTGGAGCACGCGCATATTGACGGCTGGCGTTTTGATGTGGCGGATGAACTTGACCGGCATGCGGTCACCATCTGGCGTGAAGCAGTGAAGCGCTGTTATCCCGATGCCCTGATCCTGGCCGAAACCTGGGGAAATGCCTCCCGGCTCCTGGGACCGGACGGTTTTGACAGCGCCATGAACTACCTGTTCCGTGACGCTGTGATTGATTTCTTTGCCAAAGGCGCGATTACGGCCCGGCAGTTTCAGGATCGTCTGGACAGCATGCTGATGGACTATCCCGAAGAGATCAATCTGTCCATGTATAACCTGATGGGCAGCCACGATACCGCGCGTTTCCTGACGGAATCCGGGGATGAGGTCTGGCGGCTGCGGCTTGCCATGGCGTTCCAGATGCTGTTTCCCGGGGCGCCTGCCATCTATTACGGCGATGAACTGGGGATGACCGGGGAAAACGATCCGGGCTGCCGGGGAGGAATGGCATGGGATGCACCGGATGAAGCGCTGCATGCATGGCAGAAGGAAATGATTGCCCTGCGGAAAAGGCACAAGTGCCTTCGAACAGGCACATACCGCGTCCTGACTGCAGATGATACCCTGTTTGCCCTGCAGCGGGCCGATGAAAATGACCGTGTGACTGCTGTCTTCAACACCGGCGATGCATCACAGACTTTGGACTTGACGGAGGTGGAGGAACCTGTGCACATTCCGCCGCATTCCGTAAAGATCATAGAAAGACCATGAGGAGGAAGAAAAATGCGTACCTTCACAAGAATGCTGACTCTTTTGCTTGCGTGCATGATGCTCGCAGCCATCTGCCCGGCCATGGCCGAGGATCAGACCGTGACCATTAACTTCTGGCACCACTACAGTGCCCAGTCCGCCGAGAACGAAACCCTGATGAATGTACTGATCCCTGCCTTTGAGGCAGAAAACCCCGGTATCAAGGTAAATGCTGTTTCCCACGAGTGGGCTGAGCTCCATGACAAGGTGCTGGTCAGCGCAAATTCCAATGCCCTGCCGGATGTGGCCCGCTGCGATATTGCCTGGCTTCCTGAGTTTCAGAAAATGGGTATTCTGGTGGCTCTGGATGAAGAGATGGATGACTTCGCCAGCGTCAGCGGACAGCTGCTGGACAGCGCCATGTCCACTGCAGTCATTGGCGGTCATTACTATGCGCTGGCTCTGAACACCAACAGCAAAATTGTGTTCTACAATACCGACATGCTGGAAGCTGCCGGCGTGGAAGTGCCTGCCACCATGGATGAGTGGGCGGAAGCGATCAGAAAGCTCTCTGGTGAGAACGCCAACGGGCAGCAGGTCTGGGGCTGGAACGAGCCCGCGCTGGCCGGCTGGAACATCTGCCCCTTTATCTGGAGCTTCGGCGGCAGCCTGACCAATGAGGAGCAGACCGTGGCTACCGGGTATATCAACAGTCCTGCTACCGTGAAGGCCATCGAGACGTTTGCCGAGCTTGTGAAGTCTGGCTGCATCACCGGCTTCAATGCCGGCGATATCCCCATGACCGATGGCTTCGGCACCGGACGTTATGCCATGATGCTGGAAGGCCCCTGGAAGTCTGCGGAGCTGGCTGGTGCCTATCCCGATGTGGCCTATGGCACCGCGCCTATTCCCGCCGGTGAAGGCGGCAGCGTTTCCGTGCTGGGCGGTGAAGACATTGCCATGTTCAATTCTGCCAATAAGGAAGCCGCATGGAAATTCATGCAGTTCATGACCAGTGAATATGCTGAGACCGAAATGGCCAAGTGCGGCCAGATCCCTGTGAACAAGGCCGCTCTGGAGAGCGAAACTGTCAAGGCTGCTGATTACGCCCCCTTCATCGAGGCAATCAGGACTGCGAAGGCCCGTCCCACTGTGGCAGCATGGAGCGAAATGGACAATGATCTGCAGGTGGCTATGAACGCTGTAGTCACGGGCGAAAAGACTGCACAGGAAGCAATGGATGAACTTGCCGCGTCCTGGGATACTCTTCTGAAGTAAAAAAGCCAGGCGGGGACAGGAATCATCCTGCCCCCGCCTGTCAGGGAGTGTGGATATATGATTACGAAATCTCGTATCAATCGGGCGCAGATCATAGGACTGCTGCTGCCGGGGCTGCTCGTTTTTGGACTGTTTACCGTCTATCCGATCATCCGCCTGTTCTGGATGAGCCTGTGCGATATGAGTTTTTCTTCCATGCTCATTCAGCCCTTTGCAGGAATCATGAACTACCGGGAAGTGTTCAGTGACTCCACTTTCTGGACGGTTTTCGTCAACAGCATAGTGTATACGCTCATCACGGTACCCGGCCAGATGGCGCTGGGTCTCTTTGTTGCTGTCCTGCTGAACGGCATCAGGCGTTTCAGCGTCACTTTCCGGGTGATCAACTACCTGCCGGTGGTAACCTCCTGGGTGATTGCCTCTCTGGTTTTCCGCTACATTTTCAACACGGAAGGCCTGCTCAATTATTTCTTATGGAAAATCATCGGTGTCACATCCGGTAATATCCGCTGGCTGGATACCCGCTGGAGTGGATTGTCGGTTGCCATGATTCTGGGGATATGGAAGGGTATTGGCTGGAACATGGTGATTTTTCTGGCTGCCTTGCAGCAGGTGCCTCAGGATCTGTATGAGGCTGCGGAGATCGACGGCTGCGGAACCTGGAAAAAGTTTGTAAATGTCACACTGCCCGCTATCCGGGGAACCATCCTGTTCGCCCTGATCGAGCTGACCATCGGCGGATTCAATGTATTTACCTCTATCAAAATGATCACTGGCGGAAAACCTGCCCATCAGACAGATACATTGCTGACCTGGATGTATTACAAGGCATTCAGTACGGGAAAATTCGGCTATGCGGCGGCGCTCAGTTTTGTGATGGCTCTGTCCCTGGGGCTTCTGGCCATCGTGCAGTTCCGTATGATGCGAAGCAGAGATGCGTAAGGAGGATGGCAAAATGAAAAGCAGAAATGCCATAAGGATACGAGCTGCTGTCGTCCGTTATCTGCTGCTGGCTGTGGGTACTGTAATTTTCACTCTGCCCATGATCTATATGATATCGACTTCTCTGCGGCCCAACGGCGCGCTTTATGAATATCCGCCGCGTTTCTTCCCGAAGTGGGAAGCGCTGACACTGGAAAACTACGATTATATTCTGCATCAGAGCAAGTTTTATCTGAACTTCCTTAACTCTGTGATGGTTTCCGTTTCCACCATCACGCTTGCAGCGCTGGTGGGTTCCGCCATGGCATTCGTGCTTGGCAAGTTCAAATCAAAAGGCACGAACCTTTTGTTCGCGTTCATCATTATCACCATGATCATTCCGGGCACCACCATGATTGTGCCGCAGTTTGAACTGGCCACCAAGCTGGGCATGGTCAACAAGCTGTGGGGACTGATTCCGTTCTATGTAGCCTGGGTGATTCCGTTCTCGACATTCATGATCAAGGGCTTTATGGAGAACATTCCCGGCGAGATCATGGAAGCAACCTGGATTGACGGGGCGGATGTGTGGACGGTGTATACGAAGATTGCCATGCCGCTGGCTTCACCGGCAATTGCTTCGGTCAGCATTTTCAATTTCCTGACCGCATGGGAGGAATATCCATGGGCCAATACCGTCATCAATGACAACAGTAAACGCACATTACCCATTGCCATTGCCGGATTCTTTGGTCAGCATCAGTTTACTCAATGGGGCTACGTCTTCGCCATGTCCGTGCTGACGCTGATCCCTGTGGTGCTGATTTTCATCCTGTGTCAGAAGTTTTTTGTGCAGGGGCTGACGGCGGGCAGCGTAAAGGGATGACCTTGTGACAGCAGGATGCAATGCAAAGCAGGCGCAGATGACTTCTGTTTCCAAATCATTTTCACTGACAATCAGATCTGTTTTGTCCTGGACAGCTTTTCGTAAGGGCCCGTTCTGCTTTTCAGAACAGATCGGGCTTACAGAAAAAAAGAGAGAAGCCTGTTTCGCTTCTCATCCTCAATTTCAATGATCAGGTTTTGAGCGGGATAAGCACTGCTTTCCCGCTCCTTTTGTGCATACGGAAGGTTTTGAGCGGGATAAGCACTGCTTTCCCGCTCCTTTTGTGTATACGGATGACCAGACTTACATTCAAGAGCGGCGTCACGGCAGACATGCAATCAGGGCCTGTAAGAATCTTTCGCAGAGCGGGAGCAGTTCAGCAAAGTCCAAATATTCTCTCAGCCAGTGTCAGTGTTTCTGTTACGTTCCTGCTCTCATCCCGGAGGATCACCGGGAAACCGGAGTGCAGGAAGCGCTCATACCGTTCCCGGGAGTTGATTCGTGCAAGGCCATGCCGATAGTTCTCCATGGCGGCTTCCGGGTCCGGTTCCTCCATAATCAGGCGGTAGAGGAACTGCTTTTCACGGTCCGGGCGCTCAAAGAACCGGCGAACGGAGATTTCCGGGTCAGCCAGCATGATCAGTACGTGGCCGGGAGCAGCGATCTCCCGCAGGGTTTTCAGGGAGATGTTGGTGTCCACAAAGACCGGCCTGCCCTGAGCCGCTGCTTCCGGGAGAAGGCGCAGTTCCAGTGTTTCACACTCCATGGCGACATTGTCAAACCATGTTTCGTATGCTTCCGGCGTCCTGCGGATGAAATCATGCCAGTCTTCCAGATCCCTGGTATAGGTCAGATTGGGAAATTCCTCCCTGCTCAGTTCCGGCAGCAGCTGGTCATGGTAATTTTCTCCGCATTCGATGCCATCATGTTTTTCCGCCAGCAGGTGAACCATGGTGGATTTCCCGGCATAGGCGGTGCCGGTAATGAAGTATGCATTCTCAAATCTCATAGAATTCCCTCAAGCTGTTTTCCGCAGGATCAGCCATTACCACACATGCGGAATGACCTTATACCTGACCTTCTTCTTATACGCCCGGTATCCCGGAAGGCCTTCCTCCAGCACCTGCTCCTCGTTGCGGATACGCCTGGCAATAATCGGAATATAGGCCAGTATGATGACAAAGGAAAGCGGTGAGCCCAGCACCAGCGGCATGGAGAGGAACAGGAGCAGGGTGGCCATATACATGGGGTGCCGGACAACGCCGTACAGTCCGGTGTCGATGACCTTCTGGTTTTCCTGCACCTCCACCGTCCGTGAAAGCCAGACGTTTTCCCGCAGTACCTCGGCATACAGCGCATAAGCCAGCAGGAATAGAACCGCCGCGGCCCAGGACACCCAGGATGGCAGTACCAGCCAGCCAAAACGGATATTCAGCCCGGCCACGATAAATGCCGCCAGGAACATCAGGCCGCTGAGGGCAATGACGGTTTTCTGCTCGGACTGTTTTTCCCTGACATCGAGACGCTTCCGCAGCAGTTCAGGAGACTTCTTCATCATGATCAGCCCGGCGATGAACATGGGGATAAAGAGGATGCCCAGCAGAAGCCATCCCTGCCAGTATGCAAATGTCCCCGCAGGCAGGAACAGCAGCAGACCGACCATCAGCAGGCCGGCCAGGAATTTTGCGATTGCCTGTTTGAAGAGCTTTGCGTCCATGCTATGCCTCCCAGTTGTTCCGCAGCCATTGAAGGGACTGTTTCAATGCTTTGATCGTTTTGGTTTCCAGTACGCACCGGGCGTTCCGCGTTTCAGCCAGCCTCAGGCGTTCACGCAGGTCAATCTCCCCGTCACCCAGGGCCAGGTGATTCCTCGGCGGTGTTTCTGTTCCGTCGTGGATATGGAAATGGATCAGCTTGTCCCGATGCTCCATCAGAAACGGTACATCCGCTTCACGGGTGGCCCAGGAGTGCCCGATATCCCAGGTCAGTCCGAATTTCGGGCTTTCCAGAAGATACGAGACGGCCTCTTTCTCATACGCCCGGAAGCCGTCCGTGTTTTCAACGGCGATCATGATGCTGCTGTCGCCGATCCAGGTTTCGCACAGAGCGCGGAAAGCGGCATAGGACTGCATATAGCGCTCAAAATCCCGCTCATACATCTGCACCTTCCGATCGGGCAGCGTGATGTAGATGCCGTGGTGCATGTGCATGTTCAGCGTCAGCGGCTGACGGGAATCACCGTAGCGATCCCGCAGGGGCAGCAATGCCTTCGCCGCGAGAATGGTCCGCCGTACCGTTTCCAGATAAGCCTGCGACACCAGCGGGTTGAAATCCGCGATGTTCAGGTTTTCATCCAGATGAATGGTATAGTACAGCCCGTGCATTTTCGCGGTCCGGGTCAGCTCGTCTGTCCGCTCCAGCCTGTCCACCTGATATTCCGGGAAATTCATATTCAGCTCAATGAAGCTCAGCCCCAGTTCTTCGCACAGGGCGGCGTTCTCCCCAAGAGTACGATTCTCGATCAGTGTCGGCATGCCAAGCTGCATCGTTTCGCGCCTCCCTTTTCATGGCTGATCACATGGACTGCCCAGGCAAACGTCTTTATTCCTGATCCCGGATGTTTTCCAGCGCCTGATTGATCTGCTTCTCATCCTGCTTGTCCAGCCAGTGGCTGGAAAGCCATACAAAGGCATACACCAGAAAGAAGACCACGCTCACACCGAGACAGCCCTCTGCGTCCGTAAACCACTGGAACAGCCAGCCCATGCCGAGGATGACGGCATAGAGCGCCAGCGCATGCAGGGTGACCCTGAGCAGGAAGGTTTTCGGGTCCCACTGATCCCTGTTCTTAAGCAGCAGAGTCGGCAGTGCGCAGAGGACTCCGGTCAGGATGATGGTGATGGGATGATACCACAGGAGTACGATGTCCTTTCCGTCACCGGAGAAATGCTGGAATACCGCCAGAATGCCGTTCAGGAACAGGATGCCGGTGGAAATCATCATGCTCTGGACAAAGATCTTTTTTGCTCCGTTCACAGGATTCCAAGCCTCCTTTTGATATCACGGACATAGCTTCTGGAAATGACCACCTGTTCATCGTTCAGGAGAACCGCGACCATCCTGCCTCCCGGCTCCGCCCGGACATTCCGGATCTTCCGCAGGTTCACGATCATGGATTTGGAGATGCGCACATGGTACATCCCCAGTTTTGCCTCCAGCTCATACAGACGGTCCCGGGACTCAAAGCAGTCGTCCCTGGTGTAGACAAAGGTGCGCTTGTCCACGGACTCGATGTAATAGATCTGCGTCAGCCTGCAGAACCAGGTGCTCCGGTCCTTGGTCACCGTAATGCCGCCGGCCCCGTTTTCCAGCAGATCCATGGCGCTCAGGATGTCCGGGGTTTTCTCCACAGCCCGGATCACCGCCAGCTCCTTCTCCTTGGCGTCCACCTGTTCATATCGGACCCGCATGACCTTTTCTCCTTACGTGTGTTATGGCTCTCCTGCGGCAGCCGGACTGCCGGATTCCTTCGGCTTCGGCCGGGAGAGCCAGCCCCGGAACATGCCGCCCTGCAGCACGGACAGGATCGTAAAGAAGATATCCGCAAACAGGATGAAGAGGAAAGAGGGCACCATGATGCGCGTATAGCGTTTGCCGGCGTCCGTGCCCCGGTTCACGTGCAGCGCCAGACGAAGCATCAGGACAATGATCCCGCAGGCCAGCAGGAGCAGCTCACCGACGCTGATGGCGAAGGACCTGACCGGTTCCCAGGGGTTTTCGCCCTGTATCATGCCCAGAATGACGTTCAGCAGCGTCAGGCCCAGCAACACTGTGAGCATGATGCGTTCCACGTTCAGCATTACGCCGCCGCCGATCCCGATGCCGCCGCACCATGTAAGACCGCTGCGCGCGCAGAAGTTCTCCAGTACCTGCATCAGGGGTTCATTCTGCCGGCCTTCGATGAAGCCGTTGTTGGCAATGGCGTAGACCTTGAGCCGGAGCCGGTTTTCCCGGCAGAACACTTCCATCTTTTGCAGGAAGGGCAGCACATGGGAGGGGAGGCTGTCCACATACAGCGGGGTCACAAAGATCACTTTATCAGCGGTCCGGAGTGCATCCAGGATCGCGGGAAAATCCGCAGGTGTTCGCAGCTGAAAGACCTTTTTCTCACCTCGGATCATCCATCCGGCACAGTGTGCGAGGAAGCCGGAAGCGCTCATCCGGCGTTTGGGGCTGCAGTTGATCAGAATGGTGCTGTTCATTACGCCTGCCCTCCTGCCTCGTTTGCGTCCGCGCAGAAGGTGACGCTGTGCTCCCGGAAGCCCAGATTGACCGCGTTGCGCTCTGTCATCAGCCGCAGCGTCTGCTTTTCCGATTCGGTGAAGGTTCCATAGGCGATGACACGGAAGCAGCCCTTCCTGCCGTACCGCAGCGTATGGTGCATCTGCCCGCCGCGGTAGGTGCTGAGGGGCGTTGACAGACCGATGCTCCTGTCCAGCAGGTTTTTCACCGCCGGACTGTACCCGCCGTACAGATTTCCGGTGATAACGGTCAGGTCTTCGCTCATGCCGAGCACCCTGCAGGATTCCTGCAGCGTATCCTTCATGGCACAGGCGGCGGGGTGCTTTGTCCAGCACCGGAAGCAGCCCTGGCAGGGTGCGTACCGCCCGTCCGCACAGATCACCTGATCTGCGGCGGCAAGCAGCCTGGCGTTCTGTTCCTTTCCCAGATCGTGAATGATGGTTTTCATGCTCGCATCTTCCCTTCGCTTGGGTATCATCGGCCTGTCCGGCCGCATGACCCATCCTACAGGAAATCAGGGAAAGCACAAGCGATTCTCTGCCAAGGTGCACGTATGCACTACCAAGATGCATTCGTACATCAATCCCGTGTTCTTGATTCAGCACATTCTGTCATCATATCGCAGGGTGATAAAAACGGCTGATCTGCGTCATCCCGGCAGATGGCTGCAAACATCTTTCCACCGGTGTGACAGCGAACCCGGTTCCACTCCGGCTGCAAGTCCCTGGTGACGCCCCGCTGGAACAGGAGATATTCGTTAGTCCATGGGAATTTCATGGTGGAAATCCCCTTTCCGGTCAGGCATATGGGAGCAGCTTTCGCCGGATCAGCGCAAGATCGGCAGGGGAGAGACCGCTCTGCTCAAAGTAACGATTGATTCCGCCAAAGTGTGAGGCGGCCAGAGCCAGAAAGCGATCCATGCTGGTTTCATTCGCCAGGACAATGCGCCGGTCTGTCTCAGGGTGTTCCGCCAGGTAGCGTTCCAGGCGGTCCTGATTGTAATACCGACTGACTGCGTAGTCTTCAATAATGAGCTGCCGGTCCACGCCGCAGGCTGACAGCAGCAGCGCAGCAATGACGCCGGTTCTGTCCTTACCGGCCGTACAGCAGAACAAGACGCCGGTGTCAGATGAAGCGACAGTATGGATCGCCTCTGCGGCTTCGCGCTGCTGAGCAATCTGCAGGTAGGTGAACGGTACTTCTTCCAGTGTATCAGGTGGCACACTGCCGGCTGTGATGGGGAAATGCTGATAGGTAAAGCCCGGCCGTCCGGCATAGGCGCAGGGCCTGCGTTCTGTCTCTGAATCGGTTCGCAGGTCAATGATGGTGGTGATGTTCAGGTTCTTCAGCCGCTGTTCATCCGTTTCACAGAACACAACGGGCGCGTCGCTGCGCCAGATTCTGTTCCGCTGCGTCCATCTTCCTGCTGAGATTGGAAAGCCGCCCAAATCCCGGGTGTTGGTTGTCGAGGACAGCAGGCTTTGATATCTGCGCCTGCCTGAAGTGTTGTCACACATGGTTCCGTTTTCCTTCCTGATCCGGATTCGGGCAGATACAGGCAGCATATCTCAGACCAAACGCTTTCACCGCCAGCGTTTCCTTCACACTACGGCGTTCATCCCGGAAGATCACCGTGAAGCCGGAATGCAGAAAGCGCTCATAGTGCTTTGCGGATCCCTGTACGAATGAAACGGATCAGCTCTTCCAGATCGTCGAATTCATCGTAATCCCCCATGATGCCTTCGCGATGATAGACGACGCCTGCCTTTTCATTGCGCTCCAGACAATCCAGCAGCTCCTCCACACCGTACCGGCGGGCGAATTCCGCGAAAGCCCGGGGTTTGATCTTGTCCGCATACAGGCCTTTGCGGCAGGCGGCGGGCTCACATTCATAGCACCCGGCGATCCCTTTGTCGATGCCGCAGCGGCGCACCTCGCACCATTCCGCATCCCTGCACCAGGAAAGCTCCAGAAAGCCGTCGCGCCGGCAGCCCTTGCAGAGCGCGTTCTCCGAGCACAGACAGCAGGCCAGCCCGCAGCGGGCGATACCCAGCTCACGTTTCATGTGTTTTCTGTCCCCTCCGTTATCTTCCTGCAGAAAGCTTCGATCTCCTCCCGCCGCGGCTCCACAGCCTCCCTGTATTCCACGCCGGTGAGGCCCAGACGGCCGCAGCATTGAATCTCCAGGTGGCCGTAAAAATGCTCGATGGTAGAGATAATACGCTCGCATTCCTTCATGCCCGGGCCGGTGCGCAGGGCAACAGCGTAGCCCTTCTTACCGGGAGTGAGCGACGCGTGGGGTTCATGGGTGTTGCACCAGGGCGTGCAGCGGTCGATGAAAGTCTTGAACTGCCCGGGAACATCCGCCCAGTAAGAGGGTGAAACGCAGATGACGGTATCTGCCCGTTCGAATTCCTGCATCAGCTGTTCCACATCGTCGTGCATGACGCACTGCGCTGTTTGATGGCAGGTCCGGCAGCCCCTGCAGAAGGCAATGGCATAGTCGTCAATGCACACGCTCCGGACGGAAAAACGCTCAGTGAGCTGCCGGACAATGATCCCGGCAATCGCCGCGGTTGCACCATCCCGGACGGGACTGCAGTTGATGATCAGTGCGTGCATGCGGTTCCTTCCTTTCCCGGTTTTTCTCATTCTTCCCGCAGCGTGTCGTAGAAACCATAATCCACCTGTCCGTGCATCCCTTCCAGCGCTCCTGGTACCAGTTCCTTCACCATCAGGCAGCTGACATGGGGCAGATGAATGTTCGGCCCGGCTATGATGCCGTGGTCGGCACTGGTGACGAAGCCTCTGGGATTGTAGTTCTTTGGATTGCCCTCCACCAGCACCGCACGAAAGCCCATGGCCTGAGCCCGCCGGAATCCCTCCTCGATCAGCGCTTTGGAGATGCCCTGCCGCTGGACATCCGTCCGCACGGCCACCGGTGAGAGGAGCAGCAGCTCGCTTTCATACCGTCCTTCGATGTGAAAGCGGGAGAACATCGCGTAGCCGAGGATCTCATCCGCTTCATTGAGCATCAGCAGCTCCAGCCCGGGCAGGTAATACTTCTTTGCCCGGATCTCTTCCGCCAGGCGGCGGACGGTGCGGCCCTCCTCCGGGCTGTCCCAGTCGGCAAACACCCGCTCCACCATGTCCAGGGCGGGGGAGAGATACCGGGGTTCCATGGGCCTGATGATTCGATCCATGATAGAAATCCTCCGAATCTGGTCTCAGCGTTGTTCTGTCAGGAAAAGTATATCATCCGGAGAATTGGCACGCCAGATGGTTTTTCCGGAGACTCTCAGACGCTGCTTGCCGCAATGGTGCTGCAGACGCTCACGTCTGATCGGGATAATCCCAGAAATGCCCCTTGTGGAA
>CACYNZ010000051.1 GCA_902775835.1 uncultured Eubacteriales bacterium
TTCTGGACGCTTTCCACATATCGGTCGTGATTGGCATGAAAGAATGTCTGGTCATTGTGAAACTTCAGTTCCAGAAAAAACTGTTCTGTCGCCTCCGGGAAACCGTTAAACATAACGCACCCCCAATTCAGTCGCCTAATTATACCGAAAATCCTACGCTTTGTGAAGTCTGGCCCAAAGCGCCGGATACAGACAAATCCCCGGTACTGCCGCATGGATATCGCGCGGTACCGGGGATTTTCATGCGCTCAGACCGGGATCATACATACCGGTCCAGCCAGTCATACATTTCCTGATAATACCGCCTCAGCATGCCGGGATCCCGGGGCTGGTCATGCGCGGTATGCGGGAAGATCACCAGACGCACAGGCAGGTCCGGATGCAGATCCTTCACAGCCGTAAACAGCTGATGCGCGCCTTCCACAGGACAGCGCAGGTCATCCTCGCCGTGCAGAATCAGCAGCGGCCGGTCGATGCGTTCGGCATAGGAAACCGGGGATGTGCGCAGGGCGTCCATCATAAACTCCTCAAAGTTGGTGAACTTCCGGCTCGACCCCTGCATATCCGAGGACGCATACCCGATGAGATCGCTCACCACACTGCGCTGGGTGATATATGCGCGGAAGCGGCAGGAATGGGACGCAATCCAGTTGGTCATGTATCCGCCGTAGCTCCCGCCTGTGACTGCCAGGCGGTTTCCGTCGATCCATTCAAAGCGCCGCACGGCCTCGGAAGTGAACTGCAGGATATCCGTATACGCGCTTCCGTCCGTGGCGCGGGCATAGTTCTGATGCCTGCTGCCGTATCCGCTGCTTCCCCTGGGATTGCAGAACAGAACAGCATACCCGCGTGCGGCAAGCGCCTGGAACTCCGCCGTGAATCCATAGGTATAGAAGGGATGCGGCCCGCCATGCACATAGACCACAGCCGGATACTTTTTCCCGGGCTCCATGGGAATCGGATGCATGACAAACCCGTGCACCCGGCTTTCCCCGTCCAGCGTGTCAAAGAAGAAATCCTCCGTTTCGGCTGTCTCACAGTCCCTGAGCACGCGCTCCGCAGACTGTACCAGCACCGCTTCCTGATCCGGAGTGCGAAGATCGATGGCAACATACGCTTCCGGCCGGTCCGCAAAGGCCTCGGCGATCATCATGCGTCCGCCATGGATGCGGCTCAGCCCGTGAATCACGCGCTTTCCCGTGCGCACCCTGCGCGCGTTCCCGCCCGCAAAGGGCAGGCAGTACAGGTTGCCCTGTCCCTGCCATCCGGACACGAAATAGATGTCACCGTTTTCCGGATCCACCTGCATCTTGTCCATGCCGTTCCCGCAGAATGCGTTATAGGGAAACTGAACGCACTGATAGCACTCATCACTGGCACGGAACAGGCGTCTGGGTTCCCCGCCGTCCACGGGGAACGCGAACAGGACGCCCGGCGGATAGCCCATGGCCCCGTCCGCTTCCGGGTCCAGCACATTGGCAATCACATACCGGCTGTCCGGTGAAAACCTCGGGCGCACGGGATTCGGATAGGAAACCATGATCAGCTCCTTCGAGATCTGACGGAATCCCGCGTCCATGTCCTCCATGTCCATGAGGAACAGATCATACCCGATGCTCTCTTCCTTCGGCCGGTTCTTGTTGCCCACCGCCGCAATATACCGGCCGTCCGGCGAAAACGTGTGATGCATCCAGTCCGCGCTGCCCTGCGTCAGCTGGCGCGTGCTTCCGTCCCCGGTGTCCGCCAGGAACAGTTGCACGTGCCCGTCCGGGCGGATAAACCCGGCACCGTCCACCTTGTAATGGAAGTCCTCAATCACCACCGGCTCATCCGGATCCTGCACCTGCATCTGCCCGGTTTCCTGGGATGAGGAAAACAGGATATACCGTCCACTGGGATCCCATTCCGGCTCCATGGCCGCCCCGCGGATGCCGGTGAGCACCTGCGAGCGGCCGGTGGAAAGGTCCGCCACGCACACCTGACGCCCCCGTCCCGCAAGCGTGGACAGGAAGGCAATACGCCCGCCGTCGGGCGAGAAGCGCGGATAACCTTCGCCTTCCCCGCCGCAGCTCAGGGTCATTTCTTCCCCGGTCTGCGTGTTCCGCACCCGGATGCCCCGGGTCTCACCCGATGCCCAGCAGACCAGATGACGGTCCGGATCCCAGTCGCCGCCGCTGAGGCGCTCCAGACTGCAGGCTTCCTCCATGCTCAGTCCGCGCTTACTCATGGTCTGCTTCCTCCTTCTTTTCAAGATATCGCTGCATCCATTCCACAATTTCCTGCAGATGCCGGACCTGGCTCTTCATATTCCCGGTGCGCGTCAGCGCATGGTTTTCCTTCGGGAACATGACCAGACGCACCGGCACCTCCGGACGGCGCTCCTTCATGGCCACAAACACCTGCTCCGACTGCTCGAAGGTGCACCGGAAATCCCTGTACCCGTGGAGCAGAAGCAGCGGCGTGGAAATACTGTCAATGCGGCTGACATTGCTGCCGCGCGCCCGGTCTTCCAGGTAGCGGAGCATGGAAAAATGCGGCGGCACTTCGCCGCCGGCGCGCACCCAGCCCACATCACCGGTGCCGTAGGACGTGCCGGGATTGGCGAACACGCGCTGTCCCGCTGCCGCGGCAAACTCTTGGGTTTTGCCGATGAGCTTGAGCGTCATGTACCCGCCGTAGCTTCCGCCCGTCACGCCGAGGCGCGCCGGATCCGCCCAGCCCCTGCTGACCGCGTCATGGCACATGTCCAGCAGATCATGCATGGACTCGTCCTTCCAGCACACCCCGCCGCCGCGGAAGGCGCGGCCGTAGCCGCTGCTCCCCCGGGGATTCCCGTGAATCACGCCGAACCCGGCCGCGGACAGCGCATGGAACTCATGCCAGTAGGCCTTTGCATACATGGTGGTGGGCCCGCCCTTGATGTCCAGCACCACCGGTGCCGGACCGTCTTCCTTCAGCGGATGCGTATAGAAATAGGTCAGTTCGCTTTTCCCGTCCCGTGACCGGATATGCACTTCCTCCGTCCTGCCCTGAGGGTAGTCCTTCAGCCAGGCATGCTCGTCGGTCAGCCGCCGGGTACCTGCATACAGGTCGGGCGGCGCTTCCCGTGAGCCGGCAAGCAGGGCGAGATCGCCGTTCCCGTTCATGGCAAAGCCGTACACGTCTTCATAAGGCAGGTCCAGGCGCTCCACCCGGGAAGGATCCGCGCACGACGCCTGATACAGAGCCGTTTCCCCGCGGAACGAGCCCATGAAGGTCACTTTGTCCCCGTTCAGGGCAAACGTGGCCCGGTTCTCGCCCATGACTGTACGGGAAATGGTCATGCCACCCACGCCCTCGCACACGTCCTCCGTCTGCATGTCAGGAACCAGGGCCGGTTCGCTGCCGGATACCGGGAATCCGGCCGCCACCTGGCTGCTTCCGTCCTCGTAGGATTTATAGGCCAGCACAAACACGGTACGGCCGTTTTCGGAAAACACCGGTGCCTCCTCCGGGGATACATCCAGTTCCCCGCTCAGGGTGCGGACCGTGCTGTCTCCGGTTACCCAGTACATGAGCTCAGCCTTTCTTCCGTCCGTGCCGTCATGCGGGTATCCGAAGAACGCCACATTTTCCCCGTCCGTGGACAGCGCCGGATACACGCCCTCCATGGGCGCGCCGGGCAGAAGCTCCGGTGCCTTTCCGCCGCCGCACAGGCCGATCCTTGGCATATTGCCCTTGCGCATGCCGAACCATTCGTCCATCTTGTAGGTCAGGTCTTCCGCCACATAGGGCTGCTGATCCAGCCAGTGCGCAAATGCTTCCGGCTCATCGCCCTGCATTTCCGTAAACACCAGGCCCTTTTCCTCGTCAACGGGATAGACCATGGCTTCAAAGGCGATCCGGTCCCCGCACACGTCATAATGCTGGACCCCGTGCCTCAGCGTGGTCAGCTGGCGGCGATATCTCCTGTCCAGTAAAAGCTCCCAGACCTGGAACGATCCGGAAGCGTCGCAGAGCACATGCATGACGCCGCCGTTTCCGAACCGGGGCTGCATTTCATGCATGCCCTCCGGTGTTTCATAGATGATCTTTCCCGTATCCGAATCATAGACCCGGACTGTGCTCCGGCAGACGCCGTCCGGGTCCGGTTTCATGACCGTGACCGCCGTCAGGCGCCCATCCCCGGACAGAGCGGGCCAGGACAGATAGGAAAAACGCCACAGTTCCTGAGGGGTAAACAACTGATTCACAAGCCTGCTCCTCTCAACGCAGTGTCCACTGATAGGATACGGCAGCATTGCCCGTATCCGCTTCCTCCGCCGGTACTTCCCGCACATCAAACAGCCCGTCAAAGCTGTCCGGGTCCGGCGCAAAATGTCCGCCGTTCTGCATGATTTCCCACTTATCACGCACATCCACGCCAAGCGCCTGCACGGATCCCAGGAAAACCTCATTGCCCAGGGTCACGCCGGCGCGGCCTTTGTCCAGAATATCCAGCACCACGTCGTCCAGGGATTTCGAGCCATGGGTCCTGCGCCGGATTTCCGCGTCCGTCAGCGCGAGGAAGAAAAATCCCCGGCCATAGCTCAGGCGCTGCGCGCGCCGGTCCTTCCATGCAACCCCGGCGGCCTCCATGTTCCCGAGGTGCCGCGTGGGATTGGTGTAATAGGCATCCGTGCGCTTCTGAATCTCGCCCATTGCCTCCTGCGGCGTGATCAGCCCGGCGCGCAGCGGGATCATGATGGAATAGTATTCCGCCGTGCCCTCCGCATACCATGTGGTGATGCCGTAGGGCACATCATTCAGGCTCGGCCAGTTGTGCACCATCTCATGCGCCAGCAGATTCTGCTTGTCCCTGAGACTCAGCTGTTCATGGTCGTTCCAGCCGAACATATAGGAACGCACAAGGGCCGTGCCGCCGCTGGAAACGGTCAGGTCATGCCGCATGAAGATACGGTATACGCTGCCGGTGTCCCGGAAAAACTTCTGCATGATCCCGAACAGCTTCCGGGTATAGTCCGCCATGGCGGAAACATCAAAGGGCGGCTGCGTGAGCCAGTAGAACCCGAAATCCCCGCTGCCCACAGAGTGCACCTGTCCGAACATGAAATAGCACTGCCGGAGTTCTTCCAGGGAAGAGATCCCGTCCACATCATTTTCACCCCAGGTGCATACGCCCCGCTGTCCGCTCTCCGCCTCCGTCAGGTCCCACACAAGATCCACGCTGCCTTCAAACCCGGGCACCCCGTTCAGGAAGGCAATGCCTGGGCTGCTGAACCCGTCCAGCTCCCGGGCCATCTGGAAATAGGGACCATGCCGGCCTTCGGCGAGGCGCTCACACGTGGTCACGCGGTAGGATATGGTCAGGTGCCCGCGGATATCCCTTCCGGCTTCATAGTGCCGGAAAAGGATGGGATATACTTCCTCATCCCGCTCCGTAAAGGGAACAGGGCCCTCAGCGTCCGTGATGTGCAGATCTTCCGGGACTGCGCCGGGCACGGACACCGTCTCCAGCTGTGCATAGCAGACCTCGCGGCCCTCCGGGAGCACGGTTCCGTCCAGGTCCATCCGCACCAGGACAGTCTCAATCCGTCCGTCTCTGGTAACGGGCCTGAGCGTAATGCGTCCGCTGCTCATGCTCTTGCCTCCTCATAGACGAGGCATGCCGCCGCCACGTCCTCCACAGCCAGGCCCAGGGCGTCAAACATGGTGATGTCTTCATCACTGGTCCGGCCCTCGGCGCGTCCCAGCAGAAGCTCACCCACGGATCCCAGGATATGCCCTTCTCTGATCAGGCCTTCCTTAAGCGGAATCAGGTATTCGCCGCTTTCCTTCACACAGGCGGATGTATAGTCCGAATACAGGCGGGCGGCCGCCACCAGGTCCGAAGCCACTTCCCGGGTGACCGGCGAGAATGTGCCCACCGCGTTGATGTGCACGCCGGGCTTCACCATGTCCCGGGTCAGGAACGGTTCCACGGAAGGCGTCAGCGTGCAGATGATGTCCGCGTCGCGCACCGCTTCCGCCGCGTCAGGGAAGCTTTCCACACTCAGCCCGTACCGGGCGCGCGCTTCCTCGCAGAAGCGGCGTGCGGCATCCGGGTTCCGGTCATAGACCCGCACTTCATCAATATCACGCACCAGCCGGATGGCGGCAAGATGCGACCGGGCCTGGGCACCGCAGCCGATCAGTGCGAGCACATGGGCGTTCTTTCTCGCCAGCCGGTCCGTGGCCACCGCGGAAACGCAGCCGGTGCGGATCTCGGTGATGGAGCCTGCCTCAATCATGCCCACCACCGTGCAGTGTCCGGACTCAAAGAGCATGACATACCCGATGTGCGACGGATACTCCGTGCCCATGTTCGGCGCATAGGCCGCAATGATCTTGGCGCCGAAATACTCACCGGTATAGGCGGGCATGAACCCGAAAGCCGCCGTATTGGGCATTCTGCAGATCAGGCGCTGCGGCATGTCGCAGCGGCCCTCCTCCAGGTCCTTCAGTGCCTTTTCCATCGCGGCAATGCAGCGTTCAGGGGTCAGAATCTCCCGCACCTGTTTTTCTTCCACAATCAGCATGTTCTTCTCTCCTCGCATTTCATGATTCGCGTTTCCAGTCCATTATACCCGTGCCTTCCAGGCTTTCCTCAGATCATCCATGGCCCTGCGCACGCAGTGCACCGGCGAAGCCACGCACATGCGCGCAAACCCGGGTGCGCCGTAGGCCGAGCCCGAGTCCACATGGAAAAAGGCTTTCCTGCAGAAAAAGTCCTGCATTTCGTCTTCGCTCGCAAACACGCACCGCAAGTCCATCCAGAGCACATAGGCGCCTTCCCCGCCGTATACCGCGGCCTCCGGGAACAGTTCACGGAACGTATCCTTCACAAGCCTGATGTTTTCCCAGCAGACCTGATTGGACGCCCGGACCCATTCCAGGCCCTCCGGGGTATACCCGCCCATGACGCAGACATGCGCCAGCGGATCCATGCTCCCGTAATGATCCCTGGTGCGCCGGTCCTCAAACGCGGAGCGCATCTCCGGATCCGGGATCAGGATATTGGCGTGGTTCAGGCCCGTGAGCCCAAAGGCCTTGCCCAGGGAGGTGGACGTGATGAGCAGCGGATGCGCCTTTTCTATGTTCAGGAAACTTGTGAACACCGATCCCGGGTAGATATTGTCGCCGAAGATTTCATCGGAAAAGATGACCGTGCGTGTTCTCAGGCAGATGTCCGCCACGCCTTCCAGTTCCTGTCTGGTCCAGGCACGGCCCACCGGATTGTGCGGATTGCAGACCACCAGGAGCCGCACGTTTTCCCTGCGCAGAAGGTCTTCCAGCGCATCCAGGTCCATTTCATAGCGTCCGTCCCGTATATGAAGCGCACAGGACACCCAGGGCAGGCAAAGGCGGTCCGCCGCCTGGGCAAAGCGGTTGTACACCGGCTGCATCACGGCCATTTTCCCGCCAGATGGCATCAGCCGGAGCGCTGTGGACAGCGCATGCACCGTGCCCAGCGTGGGTACGATCCATTCCCTGTCAATCTGTACGCCGCGGCTATGCTCCATCCACCACCGGACGTGCTCCTGATAGCTCTCCTCCATCAGCGTGAACCCGTACAGCCCGTTGTCCGCCAGATCATGCACAGCCCTTGCTATGCAGGGCGCTGTGGGATAGTCCGGCTCCGCCCCGTCAAAGCTCACATTCCCGTGCCGCGTGACAATATCCGGGGTGAACATGCGCTTGAGATTGCCCGCCGGCCGGATGACCACCGTTTCAAAATCAAACATGCGCGCGTCCCCCGATCCGGTCCTTCTCAATCCGTCCGCCGATGAGCACCATCTGCACGCGGTCCGCGTCGGCCAGCACCTGGATATCCTCCAGCGGGTTGCCGGAAACCATGCACATGTCGGCCAGCTTTCCCTTTTCCAGCGTCCCGAACTCGTGATCGCGCTTCATGAGACGCGCTCCGTGGATCGTGCCGGCACGGATGGCTTCCATGGGCGTGTATCCGCACCGGGTCAGGCTGTAGAACTCCTTGCCGATGCTGTGGAAGGGCGTGTTCGGACTGTTGGAATAATCCGTGCCCAGCGCCACCATGATGCCGTACTCATGCGCAAGCCGGTAGGAATTCATGGCCGCCTCGCGCACGCCCTGGGCCTTGCGCATCATATGCGGGGGCAGGTTCTTCATGTCCGCAATCCCGAGAGACACGCTGAGTGTGGTCACCAGCGCCACATGATTGGCCGCCATGATCTCGCAGCACTCCCGGTCCAGCATCACGCCGTGCTCCACGCACCCGATCCCCGCCTTCAGCGCGGCCAGCGTGCCGGACGTGCCCGTGCAGTGGGCCGAGACATAGGTGTTGTGGCGCTTCGCCTCTCCGATGATCACGGCCAGCTCTTCCGGGGAAAACTCCTGGTCATTGACATCATCCACGGCGGAGGACACGCCGCCGGTGGCGCAGATCTTGATGAACTCGGCACCCTGGCGGAACTGTTCGCGCACGCCGCGGTAGCACGCCTCCGGACCGTCCATCATGTATCCGGTGAGATCATCCCGGTTGCATTCCTCCACGGACCGTGTGGTGTCAAAATCGCAGTGTCCCGAGGACATGCTCAGCACCCGGCCGCCCACCATAATTCTGGGCCCGCGGATGTTTCCCATGGCCACCGCGTCCCGAAGTGGACGCCCGAACGCGCTCATGTCACGCACGCCGGTGACCCCGGCATCCACCAGGTCCCCGAGATCGCGCACTGTGGTCAGGAGCAGGTCATAGGGCGTGCTCCCACTGCGGTGGATGCTCTCGGAGCCCACCAGATGAATATGCGCATCAATGAATCCCGGCATCAGTGTCGCGTTTTCACAGGTATACACCGGCGCATCGCCGGTGTCCGGCATTCCGCTCCTGCTGCCCGCATACACAATTCTCTCGCCTTCCGTCACCACGGCGCCGTCTTCCACAGCCCCGTCCCGGACCGCATCGATCACGCGGCCCAGAAATACCTTGACATCTTCCATGCCCGCACGTCCTTTCCCTTACCGGCCCAGAAGCTCCCGCATATCCTGCATGAATGCCGCCCGGCCTTCTTCCGTGGAGTATACGCCATGCCCGCCCAAGTACTCGCATACCTTTACCCGTTCCCGGGGCAGGCCCGCGTGACTGACCACATACCGCGTGTTCCCGGCATGCGTGCACAGGTCATACAGCCCGCTGGCGAACAGAAGGCGCATGCCCGGCGTGCGCTCCATGCCGGACTTCAGGCACTGCATGTGCGTGCGTGTTTCCTCGCCCAGGTCCTCTGTCTCCATGCAGAACTGTGCATGCACGTTCAGATTTCCGGTGTAATAGAGGCGCTCCAGTTCCACGCCCAGCCTTGGCATGAGCAGTCCGTTCATCACCTGCAGCGGCATGTTGTCCCCGCCCAGCAGCTGGTAGGTCTGGCTCACGGGCGTGGCAAGCCTTGTGTCATACAGGTCCAGGGTATACCCCGGAAGCGCCATGCGCTGGAATGCCTCCGGCGTGATGTCTAGGCCGGAGGCGAGATAGTACTCAGCGCTCACGCCGGTATACGTTTCCAGTTCCGAGGCCAGTGCCCTGCGCCGGTCATCCTCCAGCGCATCGCCTTCATACAGTGCCGGGAGCAGACGCTCCGACGCAAAAGCCTGTGCCTGCTTCACGAACGCGTCCTGCGCGCACGGCCGTTCCTTCATATGATACCAGTGCGTAGCCGCCATGGCAGGCATCATGGACAGCACAGTGCTCTGCCCGCTCTCCCCGGCCGCCCAGCCGATGAGCGCCACGCCCTGCACCGGAATGCCGGGCACCATGCGGCTTTCCGAGTACGGACTGCGTCCGAGCTCCGCGATCACGCGGCAGGCGCGTACCGTCCCGTAGCTCTCGCCGCAGATATAGACCGGACTGTTCCAGCGCGCATGCCGGCGCAGCCATTCAATGATGACAAACGCGGTGCTGCGCGCATCCCCGTCCACGGAAAAATACTTGCCGGCCTTATCCGGGTCCAGAAGCCGGGAAAGGCCCACGCCCACGGGATCCACAAACACCAGGTCACACTGGGGCAGAAGGCAGTCCGGGTTTTCGTCAAGACCGTAGGCGAACCGTCCTTCCTCATCCCGGCGGATCAGCCACGGCCCGAAGCATTCCAGGTGCAGGGCGGATGTGGCCGAGCCCGGGCCTCCGTTCCAAAGGAACATCACCGGCCGCGGACCCTCCGAAGGGCACAGATAGGAAAACGTAAAGATGGACGCCTCCGGATGCCCGTCCGGCGCACGGAAAACAAAATCCTCACAGACAGACGAAAACGCCAGCGTTCCGCCGGAGGTTTTCAGCGAATGCGTACGCTCAAAGCATCCGGGCACAAAATGTTCCAGACTGAAGGCTTCCGGAAGACTCATGATTCCTCATCCTTTCCTGAGAGGCAGACCGTGATCCGCTTTTCCCCGCATTTTTCGCCCCAGACCCGGAGCGAGATGGCTGCCAGACGCTTTTCCGGGAGCGGAATGGACAGCATCTGCTTTGCATACCCGGCCACGCCGTGGATTTTCACCGGTTCTCCTTCCGGCTGTCCGTCCATGGACACGCTGTAGCAGAGTCCCGCCACTCCCTTTTCCTCTGCCAGAGCCGTGCCCGTCAGGGGAAGGTAGCCGTGATTGGCCAGAAGAAAGTCCGCCTGCGCGCCGCTCTCGCCCTCGGACGTGCCAAGCCATGCAATCTCCAGGCGCGGCAGGGACCGGAAAGCGACCATGGCCGTCTCAAAGGCCCGGCGGCAGACACCTTCCAGGTACTGAGGCGGCGGATTGTTGCGCACAAACCGGTCCGCCCAGCCGCCGAGCTCCATGTGCAGGCTTTCCGGCCATCCGGGCAGCGTGCACTTCTCCCATGCCCTGAATCCCCTGCCGCCGTTGAACGCCCGGTCCCATTCCACCGCGGTCTTCGCTTCCCGCAGGAACTGTTCCCGGGACTCGGCAAAGAACATGCTCCAAGATTCCGGGCGTTCCGGATCCGCCTGGGCATGGAAGTCCCAGAGCTCCGTGACAAAGGCCATAATGCCCTTTTCATAGTATTCCCAGGTCGTATAGCTGCCCGGCGCTATATCCTTTGCGCCTTCCGGGAAAATCCCCCGGCATTTGTATCCCGTCTTTTCGTGCATGCTCTGTCCGAGCTCACGCATGGCCGTGAGATCCGACGCGTCGGTCTCCAGGTGCGGACAGAAGGCTGCCGGTGAAATGTGCAGCCCGCCATAGGTGTGAAAGTTCATATTGAACACGATCCGCGGATGCGCTTCCACGAAATCGGCCAGTGCCCTGACCTCGCAGTCATGCAGCGGGGCCGGACCGCTGGTGGGCCGGTCCGGGTCCGGGTACTGCGCGTTCCACTCAAAGGGGAACTGCCGGTTCGGGTCCAGGTCCTCCCGGGGCCGGGCTTCCTTCAGTTCCACAAGCGTGCGCTTCCCGCCGCGCAGCCGGCCTTCGGGCACCAGGGTGTAGAACGTGCCCTGCGTGTCCTCCGGCGCCCTGGGCAGCAGGATAGACGGATCTTCCTCCCAGGCCTTCCACCGGCCTGCCGGGTCCTGAATGCGGATCTGACGGATTTCGCCGTCCCCGTCCATATCCTCCGGCACCACGCCGTCCTCCTCGGGATAGTACGCCTCTGTGGACCCGCGCAGCATGCGCGGCGTGGTCAGCACCACTTCCGCCGCATCCGCGTTGATGCGCGGAATGGCGTACACCGCATACTCACGAAGAAGGCGCGTGATTTCCGCGTCCTGACCATATGCCTCCAGCCAGTGCTGAAGGATATACATGACGGCCATGGACGAGGCTACCTCGCCGGAATGCAGGTTCCCGTCCACCAGAAAAGCCGGCTTGTCCTCCGCCGCGCCGCATGCTGTGTCCGTCAGGATCAACAGATCAATATCCCGGCCTTCCCGGGTCCTGCCGATGGACGACAGGCTGCACAGCTGCGGCCATTTTTCAGCCCATTCCGTCAGCGTGTCATGGATTTCCTGCATCCGCGCATAATGATCAAACCGCATACTTTCATCCTTTCACATACTGGTCCATCCAGTCCAGCGCCGCCCTCTGGATTGCGGCAAAGTCCTCGAGCCGGTCCTGACTGTACCGGTGGCAGCAGTCCGGCAGAAGCATCAGGCGGACCGGAAGCTCCGGACACGCGTCCTTAAGCGCTGTATAGAACTGATGCGCGTTCTCCACCGGCACCTGTTGATCCTTTTCGCCATGGATCACGAGCACCGGTGTGGCGCATTCACCTGCGTAACATACCGGGGACGATCTGAGCGTGTCCACCAGAAAGTCTTCAAAATCCCGGTATTCATCCAGTACCGGCTGTCCGGCCTGGGACGACTTGAAATGGATAAACAGCCAGTTGGTCACTGCCTTGATGGGCACGGCAGCCCGGAAGCGCTTTGTGTGCACCGCCATCCAGGCGGCCATATATCCGCCGTAGCTGCCGCCCAGCACGCCCATCCGCTCCGCGTCCAGCTGCGGAAAGCGGCGCAGCGCTTCATCCACAAGCGTGAGCACATCATTGGGCGCGGTACCGTCAAAGGCCGGCTCCGGGTCCGCGTACCCGGCATTCTTGCCCGTGGACCCGCGGGGATTCGGCAGAAGCACCGCATAGCCCCTGTGGCACGCGCACGCCGTTTCCAGGGAAAACCCCGGCGCCCAGAACCCGGAGGGCCCGCCGTGCGCCCAGACGAGCAGCGGGCACTTTTCCAGTTCCTTTCCCGGCGGCATCAGGAGAAACGCGGTGAGCTCCGCGCGTCCGTCCTGGGACATGGTCCGGATCTCGTGCCACGCAATCTCCGGTGCTTCCCTCAGAAATGCATTGCAGGGCCCGAACACTTCTTCCGTCCTGTTTTCACGGATACGCACGGGACGCGGCGGTTCCGCCAGCGTTCCGCAGATGGCGGCCAGGCTTCCGTCCTCCATGCGGGCAATCTCCATGATATTGCCTTCCGCCGGAATACGTTCAAAGTCCAGCCTGTCCTCGCCTGCCCTGACCCGGTACAGGCACGGCCGGAACGCTTCACACCCGCAGACCAGGTATGTATCCGCTTCACTGTCCCGGCACATGACGGCAGGCATGTCCGATGCCCGGTCCATATACGCTTCCAGTGCCAGGCAGGCCATGGTGCCTTCTGCCCGGTCCTCCGGATGCTTCTCTCCGTCCAGCCAGATGCGCCGCACCTGCGCGCCGTCCCCGGCACTCACCGCGGCAAGCGCGTACCTTCCGTCCGCGGACACCACGGGCCGAATGTCGCCCGCGGCCGACAGAGGCAGGTCCAGCGGCGTGCACTTCCCGCTCTCAAGATCCACGAGCATGAACCCGCCGCGGTCCACGAGCAGACGGCCGCCCGGAACACAGGCGAGACAGCGGTAGGGTCTGCTGCCCTCATCCAATGTCCGGCAGGCACCGTCCCAGACGCAGAGCCTGTAGACATACTGCCTGCGGAATCCGTGGTCCGCGTCTGCCCGGTAATGCAGTTCCTCGGCCACAAGCGGCATGTCCCACTGGCAGCCTTCCGGCGCGGTTTCGCTCACTTCCCTGCGGCACACAAACGCGAGGCCATGTTCCACAGGCAGAAGGCTCACCGCCTCAAACCCTTCCGGCACAGCCTGCACCTGCTCCGTTTCCCCAAAGCAGGTTCTGCAGCCGATCCTTCCGTCGGACACAAACCACAGCCTGCCGTCAGGCCCGAACGCCGGACAGCATTCCTGTTCCCCGCCCAGGGTGACCCAGGTATTTTCCCCGTCCGCGTTAAGAAGGATGCTTCTGGCCCAGACATGATTCCGCCAGGCCAGGCGCACCGCGGCCACATGGCTGCCCTGCACGGTCAGGGAGGAAAACCGCTCCAGGCGGCCATAGTCTTCACTGCGCAAACGCATCGGCATTCTCTTCTTCCTTCAGAAATTGGTCCATCCACTGCCGGATTTCCAGCATGTGCCGGATCCTGTTGTGCATGAGCCCGCTGCGCGTCAGGTCATGGTTTTCCCCCGGGAAAATCACCAGACGGCAGGGCACATCCGGGCGCAGGGCGCGGATGCAGTTGAACAGCTGATCCGCCTGCTCCACGCCGCAGCGCACATCGTTCTCACCGTGCAGCACAAGCGTGGGCGTGTTCAGCTTCCGGATATCCTTAAGCACGCTGTTTTTCGCGCGCCGGATCATGTATGCACGGAAGTCCGTCTGTCCGCTGCCGGAGATAAAGCCCATATCCCCGGTCCCGTAGGACGTCACCGGGCTGATCCAGGTGCGCTGGGCCGCCGCCGAGGGGATTGTGAACGGCTACAACGACCAGCTCTTCGGCCCCGGCGGGCAAAAATGATTATCAGCCGGTGATCGCCATGGACGAGGACGCCCTCCGAATTCTCCGGAAGGTGCAGAAGGATACCGGCTTTCTGCTGACGGAAAGGGTCAGACTGAATTACTGAACTGCCGCGGAATAGGTATAAAACTGACACTCAAGCCGGCCGTTATAGAGCCTGCGCTTTTTGTCCGCCCGGCGGCCGAAGGCCTTTTCGAAGCCGGGATCCGAGGAGATGGCGCAGAGCTTCCAGCCGGGATGCCGCTTCTGGAGC
>CACYNZ010000052.1 GCA_902775835.1 uncultured Eubacteriales bacterium
TGTTGAAGGTGTCGGACAGCCCCCATACGATATCGCCTATCGTCTTGAAACGTGCCTGCATATATGGCGTGAGGTCGTTGGCAAGGTAGTGCTTGAACGGTGCCGCCAGTGTGCCCGCATCTGAGAACACCCTGCCCAGAGTATCGCGTAACTCCTGCCCCTCACCGCTCAGCCGCTGAACCGTATCCGCGAAGATGCCGCCGAAGTTCTCGTCGAAGTAATCCTTGAAGTCGCTTGTGTAGCCCTTGATCTTGTTCAGTATCTTCCGCAGTTTCTTCTCGAAGGCGCTCATCTCCTTCTCCGCTTCTGCGGCCAGGTCCGCCAGGAAGGGACCGGTCCGTGCCTTTACGTCTTCGAAATTCTCTCCGCCCCTCGGCCGGTGGAATCCGAATTCATACAGAAATTTGTTGGCGTCCTCCGCGTCGACCGCGACGGCCTCTTCGAAGGTCATCTGCTCGTAGATGCCGCAGTGCAGCTCGCAGATGCGTTCGTCAATGCGCAGAGACAATTCCGGGTGGACGGCTGCGATGTGAAGCTGTGGAAGCTGAAGCAGCTGCGCGGCGGCATCGGCACCGCCACCCAGGATGTGTTCCTGTTTTCCGACACGGTGGAGGGCAACGTGGCCTTTGGCAACCAGGATTTGACCTTGGATGAAGTAAAGGACTTTGCCCGGCGCGCCGACGCGGCGGAATTTATTGATAAGCTGCCCGAAGGCTACGATACCATTATCGGCGAGCGCGGCGTGGGCTTATCCGGCGGGCAAAGGCAGCGCATCGCCCTGGCCCGCGCCCTGGCGGTAAAACCCAGCATTCTGGTCATGGACGATACCACCTCCGCCGTGGACAGCGAAACCGAGCAGTATATTCAGGACCAGCTGCGCCAACTGCCCTTTGACTGCACCAAGTTCATTATTGCCCAGCGCATTTCCTCCATGCGGGACGCGGACCTGATTCTGGTTTTGCAGGACGGAAAAATTACCGAACAGGGCACCCACCAGGAACTGCTGCAAAAGCGGGGCTACTATTGGCAGACCTATTGCCTGCAATACGGCATTCCCATGAAGGAGGCGGTGTAAAGTGGCACGGAATAAATTCGACGTGGATGAAAAGCTGGAAACCCCCTTCCAATGGAAACACCTGAAGCGCGCCGGCGTCTATATTGGGCGGCACAAGGGCAAAATGATCCTGGCCCTTCTGATGAGCGCCCTGGCCAGCATGGCAACCCTGTACATTCCCAAGATCACACAATGGGTACTGGATGAAGCCGTGCCTGCAGGCGATGTGCCCATGATCGGCAAAATGGCCATGCTGTTCGTGGGCCTGATCCTTCTGAGCATTGTGTTCACCACCATCCGTTCGCGCATGATGGCGCACGTGAGCCAGCGCATTATCTATGATATCCGCAGTGATCTGTTTGCGCATCTGCAGAAGCTGCCCTTCAGCTACTATGACAGCCGTCCCGCCGGAAAGATTCTGGTGCGCGTGATCAATTACGTGAACTCGGTATCGGATATTCTTTCCAACGGCATTATCAACATGATCCTGGAGATCATCAACCTGGTCTTCATTGTGGTGTTCATGTACTCCACCAATGCCACCCTGGCCACCGTGATTGTGGCCGGACTGCCTATTTTCATCGGCATCATCATTCTCATCAAGCCCAGACAGCGCAAGGCCTGGCAGAACCAGAGCAACAAGAACAGCAATTACAACGCTTACCTTGCCGAGTCCATTGACGGTGTGCGCGTCAGCCAGCTGTTTGACCGACAGGAAGTGAACATCGGCATCATGAAGCGGCTGGCGAGCGCGTGCCGCACGGCATGGCTCAAGGCAGTCTATATCAGCAACACGGTATGGCTGTCCAGCGAAATCATGACGCAGATCGTGCTGACGGTACTCTATATCGCCGGTGTCTACTGGATGGGCGGCGGAAAGATGGTTTCCTTCGGCGTGATCCTGGCCATGGGCCAGTATGTGAGCCGGTTCTGGCAGCCCATCACGAACCTTGCCAATATCTACAATTCCTTTGTGAACAATATTGCCTATCTGGAGCGTATCTTCGAAACCATGGACGAGCCCGTGGTGGTGGATGACAAGCCGGGCGCGGAATCCCTGCCGGAAATTGACGGGGAAGTGGAGTTCGAGGACGTGACCTTCTCCTATGAGGAAGGCCAGAACGTACTGGAGCATCTGAACCTGCATGTGCGAGCGGGCGAGAGCATTGCGCTGGTAGGCCCCACAGGCGCCGGCAAGAGCACGATCATCAATCTTCTGTGCCGGTTCTATAACCTGAACAGCGGACACATCTATCTGCACGCCAAGGACGGAAAGAAATATGATATCAGCGAAGTCACGCTGAACAGTCTGCGCACGCAGCTGGGCATCATGATGCAGGACAGCTTCCTGTTCTCCGGCACGCTCATGGACAATATCCGCTACGGACGTCTGAACGCCACGGACCGGGAAGTCCAGGAAGCCGCCAAACGCGTGCATGCGGATGATTTCATCCGGAAGATGAGTTCCGGATACCAGACGGAAGTGCGCGAGCGCGGCGGAAACCTCTCCCAGGGCGAGCGTCAGCTGGTGGCCTTTGCCAGAACGCTGCTGTCAGATC
The DNA here is from genome assembly GCA_902775835.1 of uncultured Eubacteriales bacterium. The sequence continues at coordinate 2,614 of CACYNZ010000052.1, forward strand.
CCGCTGTGCTGATCCTGGATGAAGCCACGTCCTCCATTGATACTCAGACCGAACGTCTGCTGCAGGAGGGCATTCAGGAGATGCTCAAGAACCGGACCAGCTTTATCGTGGCCCATCGCCTGTCCACCATCAAGAACTGCGACCGGATTCTGTACATCAGCAACAAGGGCATCGCAGAAATGGGCAGCCATGAGGAGCTTATGAAAAAGCGCGGACTCTATTATCAGCTCTATACAGCTCAGGCACAGGAGGAAGCCGCGTAAGCGGTTTTCCGCCCGGAATCCAGAAACCAACGGCTCTGTCTCCGCATTGATAAATGCTGAATGCAGGGCCGTTTTTCATAGATTGACTCATGCGTTTCAGGCATAACAGGGCATTGAAAAAAGCCATTGGACATATCAGTCACAACCTGTTATGGTATGCATGCAGACATCGCGCTGCTGAGAGGCAAGAAAAGCCATGGAAAAGGAAAACAGCATGGGTACGGAAAAAGTCAGCCGTCTGGTGCTGAAGACCGGCCTGCCGCTGATGCTCAGCCTTCTGATCAATTCCCTGTACAATTTTGTGGACTCGGTGTTTGTGTCCAGGGTGGCGGAAGACGCGCTCACCGCGCTGTCGCTGGCGGCACCCGTACAGGTGCTGGTTTCAGCCCTGGGGCTTGGAAACGCGGTGGGCCTGAATGCGGCCATCAGCCGGGCGCTCGGGGAGAAGAAGCCGGAAGAGGTCAGAAAAACGGCCAGTGCGGCCATTTTCCTGGCGCTGTGCGCGTGGGTGCTGATCTGCATTGCCTGTCTTCTGGGCATCCGCTGGTACTTTGACTGGCAGAGCGGCGGCAATGAGGTGATTGCAGCCTATGGACGGGATTACCTGAGCATCTGCATGCTGTTCTCCCTGGGACAGATGGGCCAGTGGGTCTTTGACCGGTTCGTGATTGCCAGCGGCAAGTCCCATCTGTTTCTCTATACGCTGTCAGCGGCTTCCCTGACCAACCTGATTCTGGACCCTGTCTTTATCTTTGTGTTCCAGATGGGCACAAAAGGCGCGGCCATTGCCACGGTGATCGGACAGTTCATGGGGCTGTTTGCGGGCATCTATATCAACCGCCGGTGGAACCGGGAGATTCCCTTTGCCTTTACACTGCGGCCGGACTGGAAGAGCGTGCGCACCATACTGCGGGTGGGGATTCCCTCTACGCTGGTGCAGGTGCTCACATCCTTTGTGACCGTGGTCATGAACTCGATCCTGCTTGTGTTTTCCTCCACAGCGGTGGCCGTATACGGCGTATGCGCCAGGATGATGGGCCTGTGCACGGTAGGCGTGCACGGCATCGACAACGGCCTGATTCCCATTGTGGCATACAACTATGGCGCGCACAGGCCGGAGCGCATCCGGGAAGCCGTGCGCTGGGCGCTGATCTATTCCTTTGTGTTCTATGCGCCGTTCCTTTTCATGCTCGAGTGTTTCCCGGGGCTTGTGATGCAGCTGTTCCACGCATCGGAGCACATGATGGGCATCGGACTTCCAGCCGTGCGGCTTCTGGCTCTGTCCTGGCTCATCAGCATTCCCAGTCTGGTGAGCGCATCCGCGCTGCAGGGGCTGTCCAGGCCCGGACCGAGCATGGTGCTGACCATGGCACGTCAGGCGGTGCTGCCGGTGGCACTTGCATGGGTTTTGAAAGGCTCAGGGCAGCTGAACCTGATCTGGCTTGCGTTTGTCATGGCCGAGATGATCTGCGTGCCCCTGGCGCTGCTGTTCTGGAAGCGGGGTCTGAAGAGCGTGTCCATGTAAAAGCATATACCGGCCATATCGGCCGGTTTTTCTCTGGCGCTTTCATGCGCATTTGCCCGTGAAACGTGACAAGCAGGGAATCCTGTGGTAATATGTTATGGCGCATTTTTCTCGTGCGTTTTTCAAGCATGTCTTGGAGGAGGATATTTTCGTGGGTTCAAAGATACTGCGCTATGCGCTTTTTCCACTGGCTCTGCTGTCCATTCCCGGGGAAGGAGCGCCTGCGGCAGGTAAAACGGAAAAGACGGAACACAGAAAACCCCGGCCTCAGCAGGGTCGAAGCGGAAGAAAGCCTTCTGCACGTCCTGACGCCGCAAAACACACGGAACAGACACAGGAGAAGAAGGAGAATGCTTCCATGCCTTCCCCTGTGAGAAGAAGCAATCCCAGAAGGCAGAAAAGCGAAGGCGCCCCGCGCGCGGAAAGTACAAGGGAAGTGCGGCCGGCGGCGTCCCGGGAAGAAAGTGCCCGGAAGGATCGGCCGGAAAATCCGTCCCGCGACAGCGCGGACCGCATGAAGGCAAGACAGGAAAATCCGTCAGCACACGGATCGAGAAAGCCCCGGGAAAAGACTGGTGCGCGTGAGGATGAAAAGAAACGTTCTCCGCACCGGAACCCGAATCAGGGCGGGCGCGGAGAGCGCGCGAACCGTACAGACTTTTCCGAGCAGGATACGGAAAGCAGCTGCAAGGCGCTGTCGAAGGGCAAGACCCCGGAAAAAACACCGCCCCGGGCTGTGACCGGACGCCGGGAAAAAGCCGGCCCCTTCCAGCAGGCAAAGGAAATGATTTCCCTGGGACAGGGCATGTTTGCCTTCCAGGATGAAAAGGGAAATCACCGCGGACTTCTCAGTGTTCAGACCAAGACGGCGCTGGACATCCCGTACCGGGTTACCGGCGTGTTCCGGGAAGGACTTGCGCCGGTGGAGGAAAAAGGACGCTACGGCTACGTGGATCTTACCGGGCGCATGGCGATCCCCTGCGTGTGGGATGAAGCCGGAGAATTCGAGGACGGTCGGGCACAGGTGGTCAAGCGCGGACGCACCATCTGTCTGGATGTGAACGGCAACGAACTGGAAGAGGAAGCCTGGCGCCAGGATCTCATCTTCTCGGAAGGCCTGGCCCCGCGTCAGGAGGGCAGCCTGTACGGGTTTGTCAATGAGGAAGGCGAGACTGTGATCGCACCTGCCTGGGAAAAGACAGGGCGCTTCCATGACGGGCTGTGCGCGGTGATGCGCGACCGGAAATGGGGATACATCAACCGCGACGGCCAGGTAGTCGGCACACTGGACTGGGACATGGCGCTGGAGTTCAGTGAAGGCATGGGAGGCGTGCTGATCAACAACCGCTACGGGTTTGTGGACGCGAGCGGACGGGTGGCCGTGGAACCTGTGTATGAGTATGTGAGCGGGTTCCGGGAAGGCATGTGCGTCGTGGCACGCGGCGGACGCTTCGGATGCATTGACCGCAATGGCTGGGAAGTCATTGAAATGAAGTATGAATTCATGGCGCCCTTCTCGGAGGGCCTGGCCGTGATGGAAAGCGGCGGCAAGCGCGGTTTTCTGAATGCCGGGGGCGATGTGGTCATCGAACCTCAGTGGGATGCCTGCTATGCCTTCTCGGAAGGCCTGGCCGCAGTGCTCAAGGATGGACTGTGGGGATATGTGGACATGGAAGGCAGTCTGGTGATCCCCAATCAGTTCCAGCAGGTGGTCTCCTTCGTTGACGGGTATGCCAGCGTGCGCGACCAGCGCGGCTGGGCGATCCTGGACCGGGATGGAAACGTGATTCTGTAAGCCCCCGAAAAACTTATCCATATAGATCAAAAAAACGGAGCCGGACAAGATGTCGGGTTCCGTTTTCTTAAGGCCGTTCAGTCGTTGCTGCCCATGCAGATGAGTTCGGGAAGAATCAGGAAGTTCTGTCCGCCGCATCCGGGAAGCGGCTGAAAATGTGCCTCCGGAACCGCGGCCGTCCAGGCGTCAATGCAGGTGGAGCGGACAGAGGGATCATTCTTCAGGTTCACATAGGTGCGGGGCTCCTCAAAATAGGAGAACAGCATGTCTTCATGCAGGGAAATGAACTGGTATCTGTCGCCCTGAAGCGCGCCTTCGTTGACCAGCGCCCGGTGATGCATGACATAGTCAAATAGACGGTCATGCCGCAGAAGGGCAATCCGGCCCACGCGGCGTTCAGGCTTTGCACGCTGCCAGCTGCTTTCCGTATCCGGAATGGCGTGATAGAAAATGGGATACATGTAGGCCCAGAGCCGGTCCTCCTCGCCGTGCGGATAACTGGAGAGAAGGGGACTCAGGGCGGGCAGGACCGTTTCCGGATCCATGCCCTGGTCTGTCAGGGCTTCCACATACAGGAAGAGCTGCCGGCCCCACTGATACAGGCCCAGGGTCATGATATCCTTCCGTGCAATGGCAGCCGAGACCTGCTCTTTTGCCAGCTGAAGCACTTTTTCGTCTATATCAGGGCAGAGGCTTTTCAGACGTGCGCGGAATTCCAGACGCTTTACGCTCATGCTTCATCCTCCCAGCGGATATGCACATCCAGGCAGTCTTCCAGTTCCTCAAGCGTTCCGTCCCAGGCTTCATGCTCCCCGAAAAAGGCCGCGGACATGTCACGGATGCGCAGGCCATGGACGCTGCGGGCATACAGGGCCGGAATGGAGTGCGGATACTTGTGACGGGCAGAGGGTTGCTCATCAAACAGGCCGCCGGGCTGGGTGCCGGTATGCCGGAACTCCAGCTGTACGTCAGACACGCGGATATCCTCGATAGGAGAATCCTTTTCTCCGCCCAGGAAGAAACTGCTCTCGCAGGTGAGGCGCACATGATCAATGGAGAGATGTTGGATTTTACCCGGGAAATTCTGTTTTCCCGCTCTCGGCGTGCAGCTGACGAAAATGGGTTCGCCCTTGCCCCACCAGCCGGGATCACCGGGCAGGTCATAGGCATCGCCCCAGCGTCTGGTGCAGCCGGTCAGGTGATGGATCTGGATGTTTTCCACTGTGCCGCCGTCCCGTACCCAGATGCCGGCGGCGCGGCTGCAGTCCTTGATGACGCAGTCGGAGAAGACAATATTGCGGATGCTGCCATGGGTTTCCGTGCCGATCTTCAGCGCACTGTCACGGGAATGGAGCACGCAGCCGGAAATGGTGATGTTCTCGCTGTCACCGTAGCGCGCATGCATGGGGCCGGTGGCCTTGACCACAATGGCGTCATCACCAGTGGACACGATGCATCCCTGAATGACCACATCCTGACAGCAGTCGGGATCAATGCCGTCATTGTTGGCGCCGCGGTCATCGCCCAGAATCCGTATGCCTGAGATCATGACACGGCGGCAGCCGGCCATGTGCAGTGTCCAGAAGGCCGCATCCTTCAGCGTGACATCCTGAATGGTGAGGTCTTCCACATTCTCAAACAAAGTAAGCCGCGGACGGAAGCTGGCCACGGACTTGGGGCATTCATGGAAGCCGGCATCCACGTTCCTGTCCGTAAACACAAGGTTTCCCTGACCGTCAATGACGCCGCTTCCGGAAATGGTGATGTCGCAGGCATCCCGTGCGCCAAGGAAAAAGCCGCCGTTCCAGCCGTCCACGGCATCGCCCTCGCCGCCGGAGGGGAAAGGCAGTATATCGTCCTCATTGAGACTGGAAACGAGCACGGCGCCGCTGCTCAGATGAAGGTTGACATGGCTCTTGAGAAGTATGCTGCCCGAGAGAAAGCGGCCTGCGGGCACCAGCACCTGACCGCCGCCCTGGGCATGGGCTGCATCAATGGCCGCCTGAATGGCAGAAGCGCAGTTCACGCCATCGGGCCGCGCGCCATAATCACAGATGGAAAAAACACTCATGAACGTTCACCCTGTCTTTCACAAGATTTTCTGGAGTTCGAATACGATTATACCAGTTCAGCAGCGGAAGGAAAATGAATATTTCCGGGAAAACGTCGTATAGACAGAGAAAAAACCGGACATCACAGATTTCCGGATTTTTCTGCAGGGCCTGTGCTCATTTCCCGCTTTTCCTGAATATCCTCACCGCCGAGATACAGAAGATCTGAAAAGGGGATTCTGGTCTTGACCAGGGTAAGCTCCGCCTCCGCCGTGTCTATATGGCTCACCATCCCGGTCATGGATGCGTAGTGGTCCGTGTCATAGTATACGACGGTGATCATCTGTCCCCGGCGCACCTGGGCAAGGCGGAAGGAAAGCTCAGATGCATCATCCTCAGACAGGGCTCTGCGTTCTTCCTTCAGGGCACGCTTTTTTCTCAGATATTCATCAAACCCCGGCAGGGACGCAAAGGGCAGAAACTGACTGGCACGATTACTCATGATGGCCTCCTACCTGCTGGTTCCGGTCTTTCTGCGTGGAACGGCTGTCCAGGGAAATACCGCGGAGCACGATATTCCTGCCGAACCTGTCTTTGAGTGCAGCGACGGTTTCCTGCAGGCTGCGCTCTTTCCGGTCCTTTTCCGGGTCCGAGAGAAGAGTCAGTGCCTCACCGTCTCCGTCCTGCAGATCCTTGAACTCAATGGCCAGGGAACGCACCTGGTCCACGGGATGGATTTCCTCCCAGAAGATGCGGTACATGTCCATGATCTTCCGGAAGGATGCGGAAGGTGCCATAAGCCTGCGGGACAGAGAATGCCCCGGCATGCGGGTGGCGCTGTATCCGACACGCAGGGAAACCGTGGAAGCGAGAAGATGATTGGCGACCAGGTCCAGAACCAGCTGATCCACCATTTCCGTGAGCACCAGAAAAGCCGCGTCCGGCGGATAGGGCTCAGGAAGAATCTGGCCGTTGGTCAGGGAACGGGATTCAGGCCGGAACTGATGGATTTCCTCAATAGTGCAGCTTTCCCGGCCCCAGGCATGATCGATCAGGTATTCCGCAGGCGCGCCGAATTCCCGGTAGAGGCTGCGCTCGGGCAGCAGGGTAATGCCATGAAGGTCCTGCACGCCGAACTTGGCAAGCCGGGCGGCAATGCCATGGCCGATGCCCCAGATATCCGTAATGGGCCTGTGGTGCCAGATCTGTTCCCGGAATCCCTGTTCATCCAGAATCCCGATATGGTCAGGCACATGCTTGGCCGTGATATCAAGGGCGACCTTTGCGAGAAAGAGATTGGGCCCTATACCGGCAGCGGACCCGATCTGTGTTTCCCGGTACACGGCGTCCATGAGCATTCGGGCCATTTCCACGGCGGTTTTCCGGTAAGGGCCGAGGTAGGGCGTCACATCCAGAAAGCATTCATCGATGGAATAGACATGGATGTCATCCGGGCTCACATAGCGCAGGTATATGCCATAGATATCCGCTGAGATTTCCATGTACCGGCGCATGCGCGGCCTTGCAAGAATAGGATGATAGCGGGTGGGAATCTCCCGCACCCGGCAGCGTCCGGGCACGCCGAGACGCTTGAGCGCAGGGGATACGGCAAGACAGATGGTGTCCAGTCCGCGCTCAGGATCTGCCACCACAAGGTGCGCCTGATCCGGGTCCAGTCCCTGGTCGGCACATTCCACCGAGGCATAGAAGGAACGCAGATCAATGCACAGATAGGTACGTTCCATACTCATGCCCCCTTCCTGCACCACACATTACAGTCCATATAGCTGCCTCAGACCTCTGCCGCTGCCCATGACATGGGTCTTCGGTTCCCACTCCTTTGCAAACCAGGAAAAGTCCGCATCCGGGCGCCGGATTTCCAGGCGTGCCAGTTCATCTTTCCATGAGATCGTTGTCACGGCGTATTCGCCCTGCTCATAGCCATACCCGTTTCCCGCATCCTCATAGTACTCCAGTCTGCCGTCGCGCCCGGGCCAGATGCAGAGCTCAGTCCGGTCGGCATGCATGTCATACGCGTTATCAAGCCCCGGACATACCGGCAGAACAGCGCCTTCGCGGATGAACACGGGCATGCTGTCCAGAGAAATGTCCAGCGTCAGGTGCTGACCGCCTGCATACCAGGTGCCGTCCATGAGATCATACCATCCCTGGCCTTTCGGCAGGTACAGACTGCGCAGACTTCTGCCGTCCACGGCCGGATCGGTAACCGGGCAGACCAGGAGATCCGGCCCCAGCATGTATTCGTCTTCACAGGCCAGGGCATCAGGATCATCCGGGAAATCAAAAGCGAGCAGGCGCATCATGGTGGCGTTGTCCAGCCATACATGGCCCATGAGCGAAGAAAGGCAGGGCAGGAGCAGATAGCGGAGCCGGTTTGCCCGGAGCACAGCCAGATAGTATGAGCGGTCACCGCTGTCCAGTTCCCATAATTCCCGGCGGATATCAGTCCCGTGCCCGCGGAAAACCGGGAGCATGGAACCGAACTGATACCAGCGGACAAACAGCTCACGGTATGCGGGATCGTCCATGCCCTGTTCATACTCGCCGTCCCAGAACCATGCGCTGCCCCGGCGCACGAAGAAGGCTCCGATATCCAGAGTCCAGAAGGGCAGTCCGGAAGCACAGAAATTCAGGCCTTCCCGTACCTGCGCGGCAAGCGTCTGCCAGGAGGCACTGATATCGCCGGACCAGCAGATCACGCCATAGCGCTGCGAACCGGTATGTGCAGAGCGCGTGAGGTTCACCACACGCTGAGCGCTGCTGCCGCGCTGGCCTTCCCAGATGGTGCGGGCATGAAACAGGGCATAGGCATTGATGCGCTGCATGGGGATGGACTGACTGCAGGTCTGTACATACTCCTGATACATGCACGCGGGATCCGGTTTTTCCACGTGCGCCCATTCCGGCGTAAACGGCTCGCAGGAGTCGCACCACCAGGCATCCACACCGTGATGGAACAGTCCCTGTTCCGCCTGTTCCCAGTACAGTTTCCGCGCCCGGGCATCAAACGCATCATAGACTTCGCTTCCGGGAAGCAGAAGCCCGTACCTGGCAAAATCGAGGCAGTTGTCACAGTCTTTGGCCATGTTCGGCCAGATGGAGATCATGAACTGCACGTGCATGTCGTGAAGCTTTCCAAGGGTTTCGGACATGTGCGGGAAGCGCTCAGGGTCCAGCGTTTTCTGGCCCCAGGCGTTTCCTTTCCAGGAACACCAGTCGAGCACGACGCAGTCCAGGCCGATATGCCGCTGACGGTAACCCTCGGCAATCCGGAGAAGTTCGTCCTCCGTCTCATAGCGCTCCTGTGACTGGATATACCCGAGCGCCCACCGGGGCAGCATGGCTGCTTTCCCTGTCAGAAAGCGGTAGGCGTCCACTACGGCATCCATTGAACCGCCGCCGAGCACATAATAGTCCATCTCCTCATCGGCTTCCGTGTACAGGCAGGAGCCATAGGCATCATCATGGAAGATGCCGGCACCGTCCGTGGCCAGGAGGATGCCCCAGCCCATGGAAGAAGTCAGCAGGGGAATGGAAATCTTCCGGTTCGCCTGATGCAGATACCGGGTGCTTCCTCTCAGGTTCAGTCGTCCTTCCTCGGACTGTCCGAGGCCGTAGAGGCACTCCCGGTCCTGGAAGGCCAGGTTCAGACGCGTATGATACAGCCGGCGCGTATTCCCTGAAGCGCGAAGCACCTGCTTGTCGCCGTCGGCGGTATGCACGGTTTCCAGAAAAGAAGTGCCTGTCTCCTGAGAAGGCATGGGTGCCATAAAGGCTTCCATGGATCGGCCGGTTTCCCGGAAAAGCAGGGTATGTTCCGCGCGGTAATAGGCAATGGAACTGTCTCGGCGTGAAATATGCAGGTGCACGGATGCCGTTCTAAGAATTACTTCGTCCCCGGTCATCTCCCATGTCCAGTCCGGCAGATCCTTCACCGGGAGCATGCCGTCACCGGTCCGCTCCAACAGAGTGGACGGTGAGAGACGGACGCGGAAAATATCTGCACGCTTCGGCTCAATGCGCATGGTGCCCAGGTCCGTGATCATTTCAAGGAAATCCGCCTGACGGCAGACGGAAAGGATCCGTCCTTCTGGTCTTTTCTCAGCTTTGAGCATATCCATTCTCCCCGCATCAGTTCTTTCGGTGTATAGGATACATCGAAAGAGAAAAGAATGCAAAAATCCCGGGACTTCTGCTCAAACCCGGAAATTCATGCGGGATATGGAATTCAGTCCATAGATCATCTATAATACAGAATTACTACGGCCGGGAATTGCCCGGATGGAGGAGCAGGACCATGCATCAGAAGTTTCCCTGGAAGGAATTCCTCGTACGGATTGCTGTGATCGCCGTGCCCGTTGCGCTTCAGAATCTTCTTGCCACCACCGGATCCATGGTGGACACCATGATGATCGCGTCCCTCGGCCAGACCGAGGTGGGAGCTGTCGGCCTGTGCGCACAGTTTTCCTCGCTTATGTTCAGCGGAATCTGGGGCTTTGTGGGCGGCGGCATGCTCTTCTTTTCCCAGTACTGGGGTGCAAAGGATGATGAGGGCATCAACCGGTCCTACGGCATCACGCTGATGTTCATGATGACCGTAGCTGCAGTTTTCTGCCTGGCTGCGCTGTTCTTTCCGGAACTTATCATGCGCCTGTATACGGACAAGGAAAGCATTCAGGCTGTGGGCGTGGAGTATCTGCGTCTGGTGGCCTTCGCGTATCCGCTGCAGATCTATTCCATGGCCATGGCATCGCTGCTCCGGTCCACGGAACGCGTCAGAATACCGCTCTATGGGGCCATTGTATCTGTGGCGGTGAACCTGTTCCTCAACTGGGTGCTGATTTTCGGCAACCTTGGCATGCCGCGCATGGGCGTCCGCGGAGCCGCGCTTGCCACCTCCATTGCACAGGGCATGAATGTACTGACCATTGCGGTACTGGCCCGGCTCAACGGGCATCCCTACGTGTTCGCTGTGACCCGGCATTTCCGCTTCGGCATGAGGCATCTGCGGGCCTATATGAGCAAGTGTGCTCCGATTCTGGCCAATGAACTGCTTATCGGCGTCGGCAACATGGTGATCAATATCGTGCTTGGACGGCAGCCGGAGGAAACGATTGCTGCCCTGGCTGTGTTCCGGACGCTGGAAGGTCTTGTGATCGGTTTCTTTGCAGGCTTTTCCAACGCCTCATCCATTCTGGTTGGCAAGGAAGTCGGTGCCGGAAATATCGAGATTTCCTATCAGCGTGCATGGCGTCTCGTGTACCTCTGCCAGGGCTTTATCGCGCTGACATGCCTCGCGCTTGTCTGTCTGCATACGCCGATCCTCACGCTTATGGGCATGACCGGGGACGCCTTCCGGGTGGCTTTCGGCATGGTGCTGATTTATGGTGCTGTTGCCATTATCCGCATGGGCAACTGGGTACAGAATGATACATACCGTGCTGCCGGGGATGCGGCCTTTGGTACGATTCTGGAAATCACGTTCATGTGGCTGCTGGTGGTTCCCTCGGTACTGATCGCAGGATTTGTCCTGCATCTGCCGTCTCTGGCCGTGTTTGCACTGTGCTACGTGGATGAACCCATCCGCTACGTGCTCATGCAGGTGCATCTTTACAGCGCCAAATGGATCAAGCCGGTTACCCCGGAGGGTGAAGCGGGTCTTGCAGCCTGGCGCGCCAGACGGGCGCAGGAAAAAGAGGCACAGGCCTGACATAATGATGGAAAAAATCCGTTCCTGTTTTTCAAAGTGCAGGAGCGGATTTTAGATTTACTGTATGGTTCTGAAAGGATCCTCCTCAGGTATCAGCGGAAAACCGGAAATCCTGGACACAGGGAGCGTGGACTCAAGAAAAAACAGGTTTTCCGCATCACAGGGAAGCCAGTCGTCCCCGTGACCTGCGCGCTCCAGTTCCCGACGTGTTCCTACGACCGCATCCCTGAAGGCTTCAAAGGAAGGGAAACGGTCTCCGGGATGAAAGGCGCACGCCCTTGCAAGAGCCTGCAGTGAGAAGCTCACTAACCCCACGGCAAGCCGTGGGGGTTGTGTGGAAACACACAATCCCATCGGTTCAACATGAGGGCTGCAGCAACATCACAGCCCTGAGTGAGTAGCCTAAGCCTGTCCAAAAACCTTCGGTTTGCGGGTAGGCTACGTTATCAGCAAATTCGGCAGACCAGTTCCGGCTTGTCTGCTTGTGAACACAGGCACCAGTGGATGCTCCACAAGTCCACTGCTCTGCGGTGTG
>CACYNZ010000053.1 GCA_902775835.1 uncultured Eubacteriales bacterium
CAAGAATCTTCATTGCCGTTTCCTCCTTCCATGCTGCCGGCGTCTTTTCACCGGCAGGAATATCTTACCCCGTCTCCCGGGAAAAAAGTGGACCCCGCAGGTCCACTTTCCCGCGGGGTCACAGGTCCACTCCATTCTGGGCAAGGCACGTCTTCAGTTCGGCCGCTTCCCGTTTCTTTCCGGTGTCACGGTAGATCTCTTCAAGTTTTTCTCCGGTCTTTTTCAGCATTTCCAGGCATCTGTCCCGGGGCACAATCCCGTTGAACAGATACGTTTCCAGAAGGTCCAGGGCATGTCCGTAGCAGATGACGGCTTCGGTATTCCCGCAGACATTCCACAGCACCCAGCCCAGATTGTAGTGCGTCACCGCCACCGCATAGGCAGTGGGCTTTTCCTGGTCCAGGTGATGATTCCGCGCAATGGTCAGAGCCTTCCGGTAGTACCTGACCGCCCGCTCCACGTCCACGGAGTCCAGGGCAAAGGCGGAGCTTGAGTGGAATTCAAACAGCGCCTGCCAGTTGTCCGCCGCCGCGTGATGCTCTTCAATGAGCTGCATGCCTTCCTCCAGGTACCGGTTTTCCCAGGGGTGCTGCAGGTGTTCTCCCTCTCTGCGCGCCATGTACAGGGTGGCCAGCGCCAGGTCTGTCAGCGCCTCCCCGGCACTTTCGTCCCCTTCACGCTCCGCAAAGGCCAGAACGCGCTCTCTCATGCCGTAGATTCTGGCATACCATGCGCCGCCGTCAACGCTCACCCAGCACAGGCGCTCCATGGCACGCATGTATATGTTCAGTTCCGCATCCGTAACTTCCCCGTCCTCTTCCATCAGGTGCATGGCACGCACAAGGCTTTTCTCTGCCTCAGCATTCTGACCGTTCTGCTGCTGAAGGCGCGCGGTCTGGAACAGGTCGTGGATCTTTTCGTCGCGCACCGTTTTCGCGTCCAGCGTGTACATGCCGCCCAGGCTGGCATTGTAGTCATACATATAGCTCAGCATATGACTGAGCATCATGTCATCCCGGAATCCGAGCCTGTCCCGGTCATGCATGTCGGCATGCACAAAAGGCTCCGGCGCGGGACGCCGGCCGAAATACAGGGCGTACAGTTCTTCCCCCAGCTCCATGCGCATATAGCAGCTTTCGTGGGTGCCCGTAAAGACGTAGGTGCCGTCATGGTTCAGCACCATCTGGAAGTATTCCTGATTCTCCGGCGCCGATGTATTGAAGGCTTCCATATGGATATGGTCCATGTTCCCGCTCCGGTGCACTCCGATCCGCCAGTCAAAGAACCGGGTGTCATCCACCTGCTTCATCACTTCCGCGACCTTCCGGTCCGTCTCCCGGTCCAGGCTCAGAAAGGCCGGGAAGAACCGGGACGCCGCGGCGGCCTCCAGCGTCTCATAGGATTCCAGGAACAGTTCCCTGTCCGTATCCGGCAGGTACTGCAGGAAGGCTTCATGGATTTCCGGCGCATGCAGCCATACCTGCTGCTCTGCGGTCTCCTCCGGGAAAGGCTCCAGGCAGGAAGCGAACTCCGCGTCCCGTTCCAGGCGTCTGCGGATGCGCTCCGCAAGGTGCGTCCACTGCTCGCCGGTATATACGCGGAAGCGCTCCAGCACTTCGGAATACAGCGCTTCCACCACATACGTCCGGCCCCTGGCATCCTCCACGCGCATCCAGCCCTGGAAATCGTAGTCAAACGGCGCGTCACCGCCGTTGGGCTGCCCGTCCACCCAGGTTTCCAGTTCCTCAAACGTTTCCGGTGTCCAGGCTTCCCTGTGCTCCGTTTCCGCAACCGGCTGCGAACTGGTGATGGGCGCCGTGGGCATGTCCGGGCTGGTCCTCAGAAGCGGAAAGCCCGCGTGCTCCAGCATGTCATTGAGCGCATCCACGCTGTCATGGGCCGCGATGGCCAGCATGATGATATGGCTGCGCAGGTCCGCTTCGCTCAGAAGCGGCATGCCGTATATGCTCAGCGCATGCTGGGTCTGCGCCAGCGTCAGGCCCGCCGCCACGCAGATGGCGAGGATATAGTCCCGGTTGTCCGTGTGCTTGTCGCCCCGCAGAAGCTTGTAGGTATAGTCCTGGGACATGCCCGCGCGCACCGCCACTTCCTTCCGGGTCAGGTGATGCTCTTCCAGCATGCGGTCCATGAACTGCACAAATCCGCCGGGATACGCCTCATGCCGGTCCAGATGCATTCTCTCCAGTGCTTCCGAAGCCCGGCCGTGCTTGAGCATCCAGATCAGCTCGCTGCGGCTGTTTTTCTCTTCCATGCGTCTGCCTCCCTCCGTTTCCCTGCCGGAAGCATAGCCCATTTCTCGTTCATTTTGTGGACCTCACAGGTCCAAACTGCCGCGCAAAGGGAAAAGGAGCAGTGCCGGCGGCACTGCTCCCAAATTCTGCGCTATGGTCTGAAGCCGCTGTCAGCGGACGCGCTGATCAATCTCGGTCTTCAGTCTTTCCGTGAATTCCGCCACCGTGCAGCTGACGGTCTGGTCCGTGGCACGGTCACGCACGGCGATCACGCCCTCAGCGGCTTCCTTCTCACCCACAATGATCATGTAGGGGACCTTGTCCTCCTGGCGTGCGCTGCGGATCTTGTATCCGATCTTCTCGTTGCGGTCATCCAGCTCCACGCGGATGCGCGCGTTCTTCAGCTGCTTGTACACTTCCTCCGCATAGGCCATGCTCTTGTCGGAGATGGGCAGCACCTTCACCTGCACCGGCGCCAGCCAGAGTGGGAAGATACCCTTGGTTTCCTCGATCAGGTAGGCCATGAAGCGGTCAAGGCTGCCCAGAATGGCGCGGTGCAGCACCACAGGCGTCTTCTCGCTTCCGTCGCGGTCGGTATAGGTCAGCTGGAACTTGGCCGGCAGGCAGAAGTCCAGCTGGCAGGTGGACAGCGTATACTCCGCGCCCACGGCAGGCTGTACGTTCACGTCCAGCTTCGGGCCGTAGAAAGCGGCTTCGCCGATCTCCTCGGTGAACTCAATGCCCAGCTCAGTGAGCACTTCACGCAGGGCGGACTCGGCCTTCTCCCACATGGCGTCATCCTGATGGTACTTCTTCTTGTCCGCCGGATCGCGCAGGGACAGCACACAGCGGTAATTGGTGATGCCAAAGTCCTTGTACACATCGAAGATCAGGTCCACCACGCTGCCGACCTCATCCTTGATCTGCTCAGGCGTCACAAACAGGTGCGCATCGTTCTGGCAGAAATGCCGGCCGCGCTCAATGCCCTTCAGGGTGCCGCTGGGCTCAAAGCGGAAATCGTGCGCAATCTCGCCGATGCGGATGGGCAGGTCGCGGTAGGAGTGCTGCTGGTTGGCATAGATCATCATGTGATGCGGGCAGTTCATGGGACGCAGCACGAACTTTTCGCCTTCCACGTCCATGACCGGGAACATGTTCTCACGGTAATGCTCCCAGTGTCCGCTGGTCTCATACAGGCCCACGGTGCCCACGCAGGGGGTCAGCACGTGCTGGTAGCCCAGCATGCGTTCCTTGTCCTTGATATACTCTTCCAGCTGCTGCCAGATGGTATAGCCCTTGGGGAGGAACATGGGCAGTCCCTTGCCCACCAGGTCATCGGTCATGAACAGGCGCATGTCGCGGCCGATTCTGCGGTGATCCCTTGCCTTTGCCTCGCGCACGGCTTCCATGTAGGCGTCCAGTTCTTCCTGGGTGCGGAAAGCCACGCCGTTGAGACGGGTCAGCATCTTGTTGTTCTGATCATTCTTCCAGTATGCGCCGGAAACCGTGGTCAGCTTGAAGGCCTTCAGCGCCTTGGTATAGGTCAGGTGCGGGCCCACGCACATGTCAATGTAGTCACCCTGCTGATAGAAGGTGATGACCGCATCCTCGGGCAGATCGCCGATATGCTCGGTCTTGTAGACCTCGCCGCGGTCCTGCATCAGCTTCACGGCCTCATCCCTGGGCAGGGCATAGACCTTGAAAGGCAGGTTCTCCTTGGTGATCTTCCGCATTTCCTGCTCAATGGGCTCCAGGTCCTCTTCGCTGATGGTCCGGTCGCCCAGATCGATATCGTAATGGAAACCCTTCTCCGTTGCCGGTCCATAGGCAAAATGCGCGTCGGGATACAGACGCTTCACGGCCTGAGCCATGATATGTGCCGCAGAATGGCGGAGCACTTCCAGCTCCATGTCCTGCGGGCACTCTGCCACATGTCCGTCATTGTAAAGAATTTTCATGTCCCCGTTTCCTCCTCGAACTCCGATTCCGTACTGTAAAACAAAGCAGCCTGTCTCTCCGTCAGGTCGGTCCGCCGCACGCGGCACGCTTTCCCCGGGAGCGAAGGCGGCTTTTCATGCAGTCCTTTTCCGCAGCACACAGGTGCCGGGAGCCGATTCCGCCTCCACTTCGGAAGCCGAAATCAACTGTCCCCTATTATGGCTGTATTTTGTCAAAAGATCAATCCCATTTTCGTGTTTTTCTTCACCATTATGCCGCTTTATTCCCTGTGCATCCGTTGTCCCCTGCCCTGCTTCCGCCGCATCAGACCTGCAGGGCATGAAAAAAATCTCCCGTGCCACGCTCGTCATGCACACGGGAGATTCTTTTGCGGTTATACACTTTTTTGCTTTCCACACGTCTGGTCACCGGCGAGAACGTCCATTCGGACCGTTTTTCACTGTCCAGCTTTTTCCGTTCCTTCGTGCTCATCTTTTCCCTTGGAACAAACTTTTTCATACATTGACTCCTTTCCCCTGCCGGAAAACCCGGACAAAGTACACGATTTCCGCCACAGCGGTCAGCGTCCAGCTGAAGATATACAGAAGATACAGCGACTCAATTGTACCAAACCACGCAAAAACCGTAAACACCCAGATCACCCGGAACACGCAGGAGCCCAGGATCACGATCACCGTAGGCACAAAGCTCTTTCCCAGGCCTCTGGATGCCGCAATGGTGCAGTCCATGAACGCGGAAAAGGCATAGGAGCAGCCCATGATCCGCAGCCGGACAAGCCCGGCCTCGGCCACTTCCGGTTCCCTTGTGAACAGGGACAGGAACTCCCTGCCAAAGATGACCAGCAGACCGCTGAGCACCGCCGCGATGCCGAAGGAATAGGCCAGAGAAATCAGATAGCTCTTCAGCACCCGGTCACGCTTCCCTGCTCCGTTGTTCTGGCTCATGAAGCTGGAACAGGCCGTATACACTGCGGCCATGAGGTCATAGATCAGGGCATCCGCATTGGCTGCAGCGGCATTGCCCTCCACCATCACGGCGTCAAAGCTGTTGACGCCGGTCTGGATAAAGAGATTCGCAAAGGCAAAGATCGCGTTCTGCAGCCCGGAGGGAACGGAAATTCGCAGAATCTTTCTGCATTTTTCCGGATTCAGGCGCAGCTGATTGAAATGCAGGCCGAAGGATTCATGACGGCGCATGAGGGACAGAACAATCAGTCCCGCAGACAGATACTGGGAAAGCGCCGAAGCCAGTGCCACCCCGGCCTCCGCCATGCCGAAGACAATCACGAACAGCAGGTTCAGCGCCACGTTCACCGCCCCGGCAAGGGACAGGAACATCAGCGGGTGCCGCGTATCCCCGGAGGCCGACAGCACGGCGCTGCCGAAATTGAACACAGCCAGGGCCGGCATGCCGACAAGATAGATGCGCAGATACCGCACAGCCCCGTCCATCAGCACGGGCTTGGTATGCATCAGGCTCAGGAACAGGGGCGTAAAGGCAAAGCCCACGGCAAAAATCAGCATGCCGCTGATCAGGAGAAGCAGGGCAGAAGTATGCACCGTCTCCGAGACATCCTTCGGACGCTGGGCGCCCAGGAAATGCGCCACCATCACATTCACGCCGCTGCCCATGCCGATCAGAAAGCCGGTGAACAGCGTCACCAGAATGGTCGTCGAGCCCACCGCGCCAAGCGCTTCCGGGCCGGAAAACCGTCCGACCACGGCGATATCGGACATATTGAAGAGCACCTGCAGCACATTGGACAGCATCAGGGGAATGCTGAAACGCAGAATATTCACAGGCAGGGAACCTTCTGTCAGGGAAACCGAACGATGGTGCATCATGTCTCACAGACTCCTTATTCGCGCTGCAGGTTCTGCCCTGTCCGCAGCGGGGATTATACCACCGGCCCAAGGTTTGTAAACCTTATGCGCATATGCCTCTATCCCCGGGCATACCAATATCCATCCATGCACTGCTCCCGATTTTTTTCTTTTTTTCAGCCCGGAAACACTTGAAAAAAGCATGCGTTCTAGATTATTATACTGCATTGAGACATGTCTGTGCGCTTTTTGTCCGCCGGCATGATTCCGTCTTCCCTGGATGATGTTTTTCCCTCTCCCCGGAAGAATGACCGACTCAGCATCTGATTCCATGAGCGGGCATATGTACCGATTTTCCCAGAAGACATGCCGTCCGGCCCGGTGCTCCCTGCCCGGCGCTCCGAACAGATTCCCATGTTCTCAAATGCCCATAAAGGAGGATACTCACCATGACCATGAACACAAACCTGAACGGCTCGAATCTTACCATCGCTCTTGAGGGCCGTCTGGATACCATGACCGCTCCCGATCTGGAAGCCGAGCTCGGAAAGTACCTGCCCCAGACTGAAGCCCTCGTTCTGGATTTCAGCAAGCTGGAGTACATTTCTTCCGCCGGACTGCGCGTGCTTCTGTCCGCCCACAAGAGCATGGTTTCCAAGGGCGGCATGAAGGCAACCCATGCCAATGACATCGTCAAGGAAGTCTTCGATGTCACCGGTTTCTCCGACATCCTGAACATTGAATGAGGTTTCTGCCATGAAAACAGACGTGATTGTGGTCTCCAGCAATGGAGACCAGATGGAAAAAGCCCTGAATCAGGCAGAGCTTGTCGCAGCTTATAAGAACCTGTCTGTCAAGAACACGCTTCAGCTCCGTCTTCTGATTGAGGAAATGATGGGCATGATGCGCTCCATCACCGGCGAGACGGAAGGCAGATTCTGGATTGAGGACGATGATGGCGTCTATCAGCTGCATCTTCTCGTGGAAACCGGAATGACCTTCTCCAAGAGAGACAAGCTGCTCTCCGCTTCCACCTCCGGCAGGAACGAAGCTGCCCATGGTCTCATGGGCTGGCTCCGTGATTTCTTCGACCGCGGCGCTGACCGGGATGTCAACACCCTGATGGGCCCCATGATCCTGCCTGAGATGTCGACCTATTCAGCCGGCGACAATGCGCTGAGCATGGAATGGTCCCTCTCCCGCTATTCGGAACTTCTCGCACCCCTGGTGGAACGGAAGGAAGCCGATGCCATGCAGGCATGGGATGAACTGGAAAAGTCCGTGGTGGCACATGTGGCCGATGACGTCAAGGTGAGCATCAAGGGCAATAATGTGGAAATGATTCTCGTGAAAAAGTTTGCCTGATTCCTTCCGGCTCCGGAAGGATGCAGGACTCAACGGAACCGCCTGCTTAGCTTTCAGAGGCGGTTCCGTTTTTTGATCCCGGAGGCAGAATTCCCGTCTGCCTGGAAATTTTCTCCCGTCCGCCGATTGACGGAGATACGGATTCCTGCTATCCTGCTTTCGGCTTCCGGGCAGCCCCGCACAGGGCGGGTACAGCCGGAGGTCATCCCGCCGCACATGCCGGACCCGGACACTGTCTTCCGGCTGTGTTTCTCCCCTTTCCGTATCCAGGATACGGCCCGGACCTTAGGGAGGCTTGAATCTTGAACTGGCTGCATCGCAAGCTTGACGGACTCCTGACCACGGAACAGTTTTCCTATCCGGAACTGAAATCCATGTTCTGGACACTGGCACTGGACTCTTTCTTTATCTTCTCCATCGGCATGCTCTCCACTGCCCTGGTGTCCTCGGTGGGCGAGGCGGCCATTGCGGCAGCATCCATGGTCGGCACCATCAACGGCATGGTCTCGCTGATGTTCATGTCCCTGGCAAGCGGAGGCGGCATCGTGGTTGCCCGTGCCAAGGGCCGGGGGGATATGGAAGATATCCGCAGGGTCATAGGTGAAGTCACCGGACTGTGCGGACTCATCGCCATTGTGCTGAGTGCTCTGCTGATCTATCTGGCAGAGCCGCTGGTGCGTCTGCTCTATCCCAACGTGGAACCGCTGCTGGTGAAGTATGCCGTGGAGTACATGCGCCTCATGGCCGTGTCCTTCATTCCCTTTTCCATTTTCAATGCCATTTTCAACATCTTCCGCAGCCTGGGGGACACCAAGTCCAGCCTGATGCTGACCATTGTCATCAATGTGGCCCATCTGGCACTGAGCCTTCTGTTCATCAACGGGCTGCAGATGGGAGTGGCCGGCTCCGGTTATTCCTACATTGTGGCCCGGTTCATCGGAATGGTGCTCGCTCTTGTCTGGCTCATGGGCTTCCATAACCAGTACGCCGTGCGGATCCGGGACTTTTTCCACTTCCGCCGCTCCACCACGCGTGAAATCGTGTCCCTGGGCATGCCGCTGACCGTGGAATCCATGCTGATCCAGGGCGGCATGCTGCTCGTCCAGATCTATCTCGCACGTCTGACCACCACAGACCTGGCAGCCCACGCTGTGGCAAGTTCCCTGCTCAACCTTTACAGCACCACCAGCAGTTCCCTGAACAATCTTTCCGGGACTGTCTGCGGTCAGTGCTACGGTGCCGGAAAATACCAGCTGGCCCGGGATTATGCGCTCCGCCTGATCAGCATCGGGCGATGGATCCTGCTTCTGACTTCCCTGATTCTCTTCCCGCTGACCCCGCTGCTTCTGAAACTCTACCATGCCACAGCCGAAGCCAGCAGCATTATCTATATCTCGCTTGGTATCGGTGCGCTGAGCATGCCGCTTCTGTGGTGTGATGCCTACCTGCCCGCCATGGTGCTCAGAGTGGCCGGAGATGCCACCTTCACCGCAGCAGTGTCCGTAGGCTCCCTGGCACTGGGCAGATGTGTCCTCGGATATGTCCTCTCCATAGTGTTTGGACTCGGTGTGCCCGGCATCTGGCTGGGGATGGCCGGGGAATGGCTGTTCCGCGCCGTTGTACTGCGCATCCGCCTGAAAAAGAGCTCCTGGGATCGGCTGGTCGAGCGCAGAATCGGTATCGTACAGGATAACTGAATCACAGGATACACAGCCGCTCTTTTCTCAAAAATGCTGTCTCAAACGTTTGCGTTCCTGCAAACGCTTTGAGACAGCATTTTCATTATTACCTGGTTCAGATTTTTTACTGCCATCCGGTAACAAGCCACGAATCAATAAGTGTCAGGCGATAAAACCTGACAGATAAAGGAAGAAACCTGCAAAGCAGGGCTGAGAATAGAAAGAGAGGAAACAAAGATGAAGAACACGGTAAAGGAACTGAAGCTGGAAGAACTGGAAATGGTTAACGGTGGCGATTTTTTAGACATCGTTGGAGGATTCTTCGGAGGTGGGATGACCGGTGCTCTGATCGGCCTGGTGGCCGGCCCGGTCGGCGTTGTGGTTGGCGGTGTAATTGGCGGCGTTTCCGGAGCAGTTGCCGGTGCCATTGGTGACTGATGACAAATAAACACGATCTTATGTCTATATGCACCTATGAAAGCACAGTACTCCCCACGTCAGCGGAACTCTCGACAAGGTGAACAGCAAATCGGCTAAACACATTGCATATCAGCGTGTTTAACCGATTTTTCATGTGGCGCAAACATCGGTTTTGGATGATATTCCTCGTGAACTATTCCTGCGTTTTTCTTTCCAAACATTCCCTCGCATGCTACAATGACAGCGATTGGCACGTACCGCAAAGGAACGAAAGAAATGGCAGATGAACCAGCAGAACCCGGCCTTTGTGCCGGATGCACCGTAAGAGCCGTCCGACGCAAAAACCAGACCCGTCTGTTTCGGAAGACAGGCCCGGTTTTCGGAATCAGCATGCAAAGACGCCTTTCAGCGCCGCTCCCCGGAACCTTTGATTTCCGGCGAAATGGCATCCACGTCCACAAATCCCTCTTTGATATCCCAGCGGTCCACATATACCGGCACTTCCCTGCCCAGGAACTGCTGGATATCCTCGTCAGTATACAAATAACGGCTGCGCCATGTATGCACGTTCCCTGTACCCGGCTCCGCATACCGGCATTCCAGCACCACCGGATTTCTGTGATTCACCCGCACCTGAGGCACCCGGCGCGCATCCGTGACGGTCGCCTTCACAGAGTATCCGCTTTCAAACAGCCGCTTCTGAATGCGTCTTCTCCTCACATCTCCGCTCAGGAAGATCAGGCCCAGCACGGCAAATATGCACCCTGTCCCGCCGAACACACCCAGAAAGATGACCGGCACTTCCGGTTTGTCCCCGACGCCGAAATACCACAGGCCCGCGCCAAGCAGCATATAAACAAGGCCTATCGGCAGAAAAACAAGGCCCAGAATTCCCAGAACTTTCCACCCATACTTCGGCTTGCGCATTTCTGTCACCTTCGCTTTCTTCTTCATCATTTCTGGCTTCACTATAGCACAGCTTCCCCGTTTCATCCACCTCAGACGGTGCGCTGCTTCACTCCTCCGCTTCCTGATCAGTGTCACAGGCACGGCGCTGCCGGGATATACCCATGTGCACTCTATTCAACCAGATTTCAAGGGGGTTCCCATGCTGTCATTTGTCATTGTCGGGTCCGGATACCGGGCCGAGTATTTCGGCCGTGTGGCCGCCACGTACCCCGAATTGTTCCGCTGCCTTTTCCTCTGCCGCTCCGAGGAGAAAATTGCCCGCATGAAGAAGAACACGGGCATGAATGCCACCATGAAGGAAGAGGACTGCATTGCCTTTGAGCCGGATTTCATCGTCATTGCCGTGGATTACGAGCATATCGCGGATGAAGCCCTGCGCTGGGCGGGTAAAGGCTATCCCGTGCTCACAGAGACCCCGGTGGGGAGCTCCTGGGAAAAGCTGGCGCTGCTGGAAGAGTGCGCTGCAAAGGGCGGAAAGATTGCCACCTGTGAGCAGTATCACCGGCATCCGCTCCTGGCTGCCGGCTTTCAGGCAGTCCGCGACGGTCTGATCGGCACGCCTTCCTCCGCCTACCTGTCCATGGTCCATGATTACCATGCCGCCAGTCTCATCCGCCGCATGCTACTGACAGACGGCGATTCCTATCAGATTCACGCCGTTTCCCGGCACAATCAGGTCATGGAAAGCGACTCCCGCTATGGTGCCATCCTGGACGGCAGCATGAAGGAAGTGCAGCGTGACACCGCCCTGATCACCTATGCCTCCGGGAAAACCGCCATCTATGATTTTTCGTCCATCCAGTACCGCACCTATATCCGCTTCCGGCATCTGTCGGTGCGCGGAACGCTGGGGGAATGGTCCGACGGCACCATCCTGTACATGGATGAAGCTCACAGGCCTCAGAGAAAGATGCTCACCCGGGACCTGCCGGAAGCCTACCGCTGTCTGGATACCCAGTCCCTGCGGGACATCCGGCGGTCCTGCCAGACGGAGCTGTGCCCCGGTACCCTGGATGATGAGTACGCCATCGCAAGCATTCTTCTGGACATGGGCGCCTACATCGCCGGCGGGCCTTCCCCGTACCCCCTGGAAGAAGCCCTTGAGGACGCGCGCTTTACCCTCCGTCTGAAGGAAGCCCTGAAGCAGGGGCAGTAATTCCGTCCGACTTTCCCCGGACGGCTCTTTGAAATCCGCTTTCACAGATTTCCACCGGGAGGAATCATGCATGTCTGTACAGATTCGGGAAACGCCTCTATCCGATGAGATACTCGCCTGCCTTATACAGTTTTCCCAGGACTGGGCACGCGAAAACAGCTGTCACGGATACCGTCCCAACACCCTGGAGGACATCGCCGGCAACCGCATCTTTCTGGCGGAAGACGGAAAGGAACGGGTCGGGTATCTGTTCGGGCACATCTTCCGCAATGAAAAAAGACAGTCCATCATGCCGGAAGGCGCTGTCTGCTTTGAAGTGGAGGAACTGTACGTCATCCCCTCCCACCGGGGACAGGGCATCGGCGCCGGTCTGTTTCGCCATGCGTGCGATGCCCTCCGGGATGAGGCGGACCTGGTGCTGCTCAGCACCGCCACCAAAAACTGGAAAGCCATTCTTCATTTCTATCTGGAAGAGCTGGGCATGGAGTTCTGGAGCGCACGGCTGTTCAAACGCCTCAGATAACCTGTCCGGGCATCTCCCCGGACAGCAGAATCCCCCTGAAGCACACACATCTGCTTCAGGGGGATCCTTGTTTCAGCTTCGGTTTTTTGCGTACCATTCCCTGACGATCTTTTCCGCTTTCTTACCGGCAATGGAAAAGCCCATTTCCTGCTGCGCTTCCGGAAGGTATGTGTACCAGTCCCACCAGAAAAAGCCGCCGAACCATGGCTCATTCCACATGGATCTGAGACAGGATTCATAGAAGTTGGCCTGTTCATCCTCGTCATAGGGGAACTCCCGGTGAGAGAAGTCATAGGGCATCATGGCACAGCCCCTGGCGCTGCGGCAGCCGATCTCCATGAACATGATCTGCCTTCCGCCGTTCCGCTCAGACAGTGCCTTCAGTGACGCCTTGCGCGCTTCCCATGCCTCCATCATGTGTTCCAGCGTATCTCCCGGCACCTGCGCCACTTTGTAATAGGCTGAGGTGCCGATATAGTCCACCGCATCCCACCAGGCGACCCCGTCTTCCCGGCCATGGTTGGTATTGTATACAATAGGGCCATGATAGATCCGGCGCACCTCGGCAATGGCACTGCGCCACTCCTTTTCCCGCGCTTCCGTGCCCAGCATCTCACAGCCCACGCAGAACATCTCGCAGCCCGTTTCCTCCGCGATCTCCGCATAATGGCACAGAAACGCCGTATAGGAAGAGAACCATTCCTCCCAGTAATTCTTACGACCCGTTTCCGGTTCCGGAAAACTGATATGGGCCCGCCAGATGCCATCCGCACAGTTCACCATCGGCTTCAGGCACACCTTCAGCCCAAGCCCGTGCAGCGTATCCACGGCAAAGGTGATATCCCTGTCCGTGACTGTATAGCGGTAGTCCGGCCGAATCACAGTGGAACTGAATGTGTCCTGAAGCACGGTAAACGCCAGGGCTGCCCAGTCGCCGCCCAGGGCCGCAAGCCTTTCCATGGAAAGCACCGCCTTCTCTGTCCGGTACATGCCTCTGCGTCCATTGAATCCGTACGTAAACCCTTTGATAAACATATTGCATCTCCCATCACCGGTCGGTTTCCCGCAGCCCATGCCGCCTCTTCCGTGCTGCACACAGGCCTGGCCCATCCGCGGCATTTCCGCATTGGAAACGTATTCTACCATGCAGGCCGTGGATTTGCACGCATTTGTGATACAATTTCCGATCAACCAGAAATGTTTCATGCTCCAGACGTCAGGACTCACTTACCCGGCCGTCAGTCAGCCGAAAATGCCTTGTGCAGAGCAATCCTTTTGGCTACAATATGGGCTACGGAAGACAGCTGCATACTCAAAGGAAAGGAAGAAAAGATATGACCAGGCGGAAAACCGTAACAGGCCTGCTGCTGTGCCTCATCATGGCGCTGTGCATGCTGAACGCAGCCGGTGCAGAGAGTGGGCAGACGCAGGAAGCTTTCTATGCCTATATGGGCAAAGACCGGCTCAACGGCCTGGTCCCGGTGAAGACGGTGGCCTATACCAATCTCGGCGGCGGTCTTGGCAGAGGCAAACTCCAGAAGTTTGTGCAGGATCAGACCACTGCCAAGTTTGTCACCGTCGGATGGACCGATCTGTGCAATCCCGGGAAAGGCTATGATTCATCGGAATATACCGAATCTACGGATCTGGAAGCCGGAAAATACTATGACTATACCTTCTACATGATGCCCACAGCCTATACGGTGGCGCCGGGCCATCATCTGTACCTGATTCTCACAGTCTGGGACCCGCTCCATGGGTTCCTGGATGAAAGCTTCAACCTGGACCTGGAAAAGAAAAGCGAAGAACTCAATTACCAGTACAGTTTCCGCATTGACAACACCAGCCTGAATGCCATGCTCCCCGTCGCGCCTTCCGGCAGCGCCGACTGGCAGGAAGCCGAGCCCTGGAAATCGCTTGAAAGAGAGGGTATCCAATAATGCGTTGATCATTTCGGTGCTTTGTCCTGACATATGTTATCACCCTTTTCCCCGCCTTCATCCCGCTCCAGGGAAGATCGGAAGCCACGGAGGAGCAGGACAAATCCTCCCACAGCGCCAGGATTCAGGGGCAGGAACTGCACTATACCTCCGGGAGGGACACATGTGAAATCCACTAAACTGCCTGTACACTCGACGACGTGGAAGACAAGGCATCCAGGCGGTCACTTTCGCGTTCAAGAACGGCCCGGGCAGCGCAGGATCAGAAATAAGCCGCTGCTTCCAAAAAAGCCGCGAATCCGTTCTTCGGATTCACGGCTTTTTGACTGATACTATTCTCAGTTTAAAATAGCGATAGTATCCATTCGCGGCCAGTAATGCTTCGAATGACATCTGGAGTAATGGATCGAATCGTTTCACACAGG